>QNBL01000101.1 GCA_003641695.1 Spirochaetota bacterium | reverse complement strand
TTTTTCTTCCTTTAAACTGAGTGTTTTCAGGAAGAGTGCAAGGATACTGGAAAGCGACAAACTAATTACAGTATTCGGGATGCTTCCATTCTGCAGGTAAACAAGCAAATTCCCCAGTACAAGAACAGGAATGGAAATATGCATAATCCGTTTTAGAAATTGAGATTTTGAATCGCTCCAGGTTATGTTGTACTTACAGTGTGAATCACCTTTGAATATACACTCAGGGTGCTCTACACGTAAATTTACCGCATTGTAAAGCTCCCCAACTGCTTCGAGCATCCCTTTTCTGTTCAGGCACTGATATTCTTTTTCCTGTACTCCGTCTCTCGGAGTAACCACTATTTCAACCCTGTTTTTTCCGAGAACTGCAGTAGTGTAGTCCTCCGCCTTCGTCATGCTTCTTGCACCTTTTGATACCGTTTTGTAGGCATTCGTTAGCCCGAGAAGGCTGATAAAATAATACACAACTTCATTTTTGACTTTTGACGAGGCCATAAAACGGCCAGCTTTTTCGGCTATATTTGTATCACCTGTTTTTTGCAATACATATTCATAAAAACGATCAACTTGTTCCTGAGTAAACCAATGACCATGATCTTCGACTTCATAGTTTGTCATATTTGCAAAGGATAGTAATTTATTTTGATCAATATCAGGGTAGGTTTCATCCAGAAACGCCATATACGCATCAATAATTCTACTGTTATAAATATATTTCTGCAGCGGCAAGTCCTCCGCCTTTACATCTTTCATCATGAATCACCTTCTAATCTAAAAAATCTTTTTACATATCCCAGATACGGATCTGTAAATGACAAATCAGTTACCCAGAGTACATATCTTTTTTTGTACGGAATGTTCTGCTCTTCCACATAGGAGAACGGATAAACAAGAGCATGTGATTTCCCCTGATAATAGGTGCCTGAAATTTCATTCAAGGATGCTTTAAGAACCTCTGGTGAAAAATACTCCGGTTCAAGAATAAAAAGCTTTACGCTATTGGTAAGCTCAGAAAAATTAAGTCCGATTTCAGTAACATCCAATACAAATACAGCCAACAACCTGTTATCCTGTTTTAATGAAAGAAGACGAATGTCCCTTTTCAACCCTTCTTTTTCATAAGTATCCATTATTTCTTTATTCTGAGTAGATTCCGGTAAAATTGCCAGAGCATCAAGGAGAATACCACCCGACTTTTGAGCATAGCTTTCTTCCAAACGAAGCAAGTCATCCTGGCTGCTCTCCAGTATTTGCGGCATGATTGTTTCATCATAAATGCGGTCTTTCTCATATGGTACCGGGAGGAAGGCAAAATCATCTTCAGAACACCCTTTCTTGTTATTAATTGCCTTTTTAGCGCCTCCAAAAATCTTTGCAGGGAATTTATTTTCACGGCGATAGTAACACATAACATAATCCATATGCATGGAGGGCAAATGAAAAGCGTTGTAAATATAATCAGAGAGATGATCGAGAACCGCTATACCCGCATATTGAGCAGCAGATTTTGAAGAAGCATGATGATGAATCATCCATGTGTTGTCGTAGACCCTGAGCATCGAAAGGTGGCCATAGATTGATCCATTCTCCCGATAGGTAACATATCTGGCAATTGATGGTGATTTTGTATAAATTTTGTCATAAATTTCTTTTACGATATTTTTGTTTTCTTGCAGCAGTAAATATTTTTCCGGGTAAATAAAACCTGATTCAAAAATGAATTTCCAAAAAGCCTCAGTATCTATTCCCTGCCCGAGGGAAATATGCTTATCCCTGGCTTTTGAAACCAAAGCCAGGATTTTAACCTGATCGGCCGGGAGCATATCCAGAAAACACAACCCTACATCAACAACTGTATTGTGTTTTGTTGCTTCAGTTTCTTTCCTGTAGAGAACCTGTATTTTACAGGATATTTTTAAATCATGAGAGAAAACAATGTCCGCTTTCGGTATAATCATACCAGGCAACAAGACACTGGTATTAAAGTATTCCTCTACTGAAAATCCGGATCCTGATAAATCAATTACAGGAAGGTTATACAACTCACCGGAGAACGGATGAGTAAACTGAACATTCGGCGGGGGAACCAGAGCAACTCGATACCCTCTATATTTTCTTTTGCTTAATTTTTGAATAGCATTCTTAACTGGTTTTAAAATACAGGTAAACTTTTTCTTAAGAAAATAGTATCGGATGATTTTACATTCATCCGAAAATAGTATTTTCCCGTCCCTCAAAACGGTAAGAGAAACATAAGCTCCCTCATTGAGCAGGGAAATTTCGTGTTTTGACAAAGCATCAATATCCACTTTAAAGGATTCCGGAGTAAAGCTGGTAAGAGTCCCTTTAAAGAATCTTCCATTCTGTATCATCTGAACCCGTATATTACTGCATGCATGACGCTGAATCTTCCGTGAGGTCAACTCATGCCCCTGATCCGGCAGTGTCAGGCTTAAGCCATCAGTATTCAGGGTATACGTATCAGAAACAACGGTAATGGTACTGAAACCATCTTCAAGCTGGAGATGATCCAGGATGTATTCGTCCGGATTCCAGCCCTCAGGAAACTGCTCTTCCCATGAACAAAGAAGTTTTTCTCCGGCACATGGCCTGGGCTTGACTCTTAAAGCAAGCATCCTCTTATACCGCTTGTGTTTAAAATATGAAAGGAGGTCTTTATCCTGAAAGTTAAGATAGTTTAAACGGTTTACAAGGTTCTTTCTATCTATAGGTTTGACCGCATCAAGCCTGCTTCCATCACTGTTAAGAGGAGAATCCATAGTATAGTTATCGGTGGGAAAATAAAATAATAAATAGAGATATGTATTAAATTTTAATACATACCCGGAAGCATCTTCTGATCCAGCCTTACCGGACGTTTGTTGTCAAATAAAGTCTTCTCCATGTACTGCCGGTCAAGATCAAGATCCCCGATAAGAGACAAAAGAAGCTCTTCTGTAACAAGATTCTGTTCAACGAAAAGGTAGATCAGTGCCTTTTCCGCAATAAAATCAACCTTGAGTGAGTTTAAATTGATCCTCAGCTCAGGATCATTATGATATCTTGCATAAAGATGGCGGTACAGCTGGGAGCTTTCCATACTGTACTTTATTGCCTTAAGCTCCTCCCGCAAAGGATCCGAGTTTCCCCTGGAGGCCTCTTCCCCCAAAGGCTTGAGGGTAAAGTAGGTGTACTCCTTCCCGGGCAGGTAATGATGTGTGTCGCATCTGGTACAGTAATTCGGCTCAACCGAACCATGCTTCTGTCTGTCTCCCCCTATTACAATAAGAGGATCAAAGTATAAAGCAGGACATTCCAGACCGTCAATTTCGTAATAACGGTAGGTATAGAAAGAATCTTCTATACAGTCGGAATGTTCGCAGTACGCTGTAAGGGGGAATACATCCGTTGCAGTTTCAAGAAGGAGGCTTGCAGTAGAATTAAAAATATCCCGGCGGAAATTCAGGATAAGGGTGGGGAAAACAAAGATTAAACCACGCTTCACACTTTCATTTCTCATGACATATACAAGTCTTTCATCATAGAATGAAGCCTCATCGACAATCCAGGTGCCCACGTCGGGATGCTCTGCAATAACCTTCTCCAGCTCAAAGGAGTCTTTTATGTGAGCAATACTCCCTCCGCACCGCTCATACCCCCCCCTGTATGCCAGGGCATCCTCCGGATACTCAGGGAATCTGTTGACATCCAGAATTGACCGGATAAAAAAAACCTTTCTGCGGTCTGCTCCTTCCGAAGTTGCTTTCCCGGCAATTACCGGACTTTTCTCCAGAGCCACCCTGGCATCCCTCCATATTCTGGAGGAATACTCCGTTTTCCCTGATCCCATGGGACCAATTACAAGAATTCTTCTCGATGCTCTGGTGAAGTCAAAATGGTTGAATGAATGATGGACCCGTACACTTGGAAGTCCAAGACTTTTTAAAAAATTCTCCGTATCTGTCATGCTTCAAGCATAACCCATATACCGATATAATGCTATTACCCTCTGTTAAAAAGTCTTGACGGGTGCCTATTAAAAAATGTAGTGTCACTTCATGATTATTGAAAAAATATCCTCTTACCTCTATTACCTAATGATGGCTGTGCTGATACTTAATATTACCCAGCGCAAGCATATAAAACATGGAGAGAAAAAAAGACTCGCCACACTGTGGGCGGCGGGAGTCCTGCTCTTTCTTCAAATCGAACTTGTTATTATCCAGCACTACACATTGAATGAATATTTTGCCATACCGGCATTTTTAATCTTTTTAGCTGCCGGTTTCCTGTTGAGAAAAAAAATATTTGTATTCAAGACCAGGTGTGTATCCTGCGGTGTAAAGCTTGACTACAAACGTATCTTCTACTGGGACAGCAACAAGTGCACCGAATGTGATCCCCCCGAAGAACCCGCAGAAGAAACCCCGGAAGAAAAAAAAGATACTGCTCCCGCACTGATTTCCAAGGGTGATTTTAAAAACCTTGAATCTGTAGATGAGGTTGACTGGGATGCATGGGAACCAACTGAAACTGCAGTAATATGCTACATTTTCAAAGATGGAAAAGTACTTTTAATAAACAAGAAGACTGGTCTTGGGAAGGGAAAAGTCAATGCTCCCGGAGGCAGAATCGAAGCCGGAGAAATGCCTGTTGAAGCTGCCGTGCGGGAGACAGAAGAAGAAACAGGGCTTACTCCCCTCAATGTAAAACAGACGGGAACCCTCTCCTTTATTTTCAGAGACGGGTACTCTTTAAAAGGATTTGTATTTTTTGCCGACGATTTTTCCGGGGACCTGACCGAAACCGATGAAGCTGATCCTTTCTGGGTAAATGTCGATGAAATACCCTATGAAAAAATGTGGGAAGACGATATCCACTGGCTTCCGGAGGCAATAAAGGGAAAAACCGTTAACGGCAGGTTTATCTTTGATGAAGATACCATGGTGAGCAAAGTCATAGAAACCAATGGAACATAAAGGTCTTGTAAAGACCCATCTGCTTCTTATTCTAGCTACTTTTTTTTGGGGCATAACTCCTCTTTTTGTTAAACTTTCATTGAGGGAAATTGATGTATTTCCCTTTACCTTTTTCAGGCTTGTCACAGCTCTGGTAACCGCGGGGATTCTCACAGGTGCTTCAGGCACCTGGAAAAGGATTGAAAAAAATGATCTGAAACTGTTTATTCTGGTGGGACTATTCGGCTTCTTTGTTTTCCAGTTTGCTTTTCCCTTTGGGGTAAAGTATACCTCTGTCAGTGTTGCAGCGATAATAATGGCCACTCTTCCTGTTAATGTTATCGTGGTTAATTTCTTTACCAGGTCAGAGAGGATCTCCGGTCACACCGCTGCGGGACTGATACTTTCCGTTGCCGGTGTTGTTGTCATTACCCTGGGCAGCGGTTTCTCGGCGGAGGGAACCTACTTCAAAGGAGTAATCCTTCTTTTCACAGCTGAGATGGGATTTGCCTTTTATACGGCAAGGTCCAAACTGCTGGTGGGAAAGTATTCTCTATACCAATCCATGTTTGTAGTTATTCTTATAACCACTATTCTACTGTTCTTTTTTACACTGAAAGATATCTCTTCTGTTCCTTTTCAAGATATCTCCCTTACCGCATGGTCCGGAGTATTTATTACCGGTATATTCGGCCTTTGTCTCGGAAATATCTTCTGGTACAAGGGGATTCATCATCTTGGTTCTACCAGAACTTCGGTTTATGCAAACCTTCCCCCATTATTCGGCATCGCTTCAGGGTTTATTTTTTTGGACGAATCCCTTACCATTATACAGGCGGCGGGAGCTGTTATCATTGCCGCCGGAGTTATTCTGGCAAACAGAAGTAAAAAAGCTTAGAGGAGGAGTATGGTTTTTCTGATCCCGATCCTGGCCCTGTGTATTCCAATCATAGCAATAATTGCAGGAACTTATACAAAAGTACAGAGTCAAAAAAGCAATGAGAATCCTGAATTGCAGAGAAGAATTTCCGCACTTGAAGAAAAAGTACTGGAACTTGAAAAAGACAACCTGCATTGGGGAAATACAATCCGGGAACTTGAAGACAAGCAGAATTTCCTAACCCGGCTTTTGGAAGATAAAAGCTGATGAAGTTCCTTGGAGCACACGTAAGCGCAGCCGGCGGCGTGGAAAACGCTCCTTTACGGGCAGCTGAAATCGGAGCTAAAGCCTTTGCTCTCTTTACCAGGAACCAGAAACGATGGGTGAGCCCGCCCTTGAAGGAAGATTCCATATCAGCTTTCAAAAGCAACCTCGCTGCCTCGGGAATAAAACCGGAACATGTACTGCCCCACGACAGTTATCTCATAAACCTCGGGAATCCCGATCCCGAAAAAAGGAAAAAATCCCTGGATGCATTCATTGACGAAAGCCGCCGCGTGGAGCAGCTGGGACTTTCTCTGTTGAACTTCCATCCGGGAAGTCACTTAAAACAGATTTCAGAGAATGACTGTATAAAACTCATTGCAGAAAGTATCGATACGGCAGCAGAGGAAACAAAAGGAGTAGTCTTTATCCTGGAAACCACCGCCGGACAGGGAACCAACATTGGATACACCTTCGAGCACCTGAAAGCAATTATCTCGGCGAGCAGATATCCGGAAAGGCTTGGGGTCTGTATTGACACCTGCCACATTTTCGCTGCCGGTTACGATATCAGAACACAAGAAACCTTTGAGGAAACCCTCAATGCATTTGATAAAACCATAGGACTCTCCTGTCTCAAGGGGATGCACCTTAACGATGCTAAAAGCAGTTATCAAAGCAGAGTAGACCGGCATGCAAGTATCGGTGAAGGAAATATCGGGCTGGATACATTTAAACTGATTATGGCCGATCCGCGGCTGGACAACATTCCCCTTATCCTTGAAACCCCCGACCCTGTACTATGGCCGGAGGAGATCAGGATGCTCTACGGGTTTGAGTAGAAGTGAATTCAATCCATTGGTTTTAGTTTACCGGGATTTGCATGCTTGACAAGCGCACGTGCTAGAGCCTCCATGGGATCAATAATCGGAACTCCTGAAATTTCTCTTTCAGGTAATGCAAGGGGAATCTCGGTACACCCTGCTATCACTGCTTCCGCTCCCTGATCGGTAAGATTCCGGAAAAACGAAAGGAAATTATTTCTGGATCGTGAAGTAACCCCGGCTGCGGATTTTATGCCCCATTCCCTGTTATAAATTGAATCGTGCAGGAGGGGCTGCAGTGCATCGGGAACTTGAATAATTTCAAATTCCATAGGCTGTAATATACATGGATAAATCCCTGCATCTCTTGTTCCTGTTGTGGACATAAGACCTATTTTTTTTATGCTGCCGTAGCGTTCTTTTATAAATAGAATTGTTTCATCAATCATATGCAAAAGCTGAATTGATAAACCCGCCTGCTCAACCAGATTGGAAAAGACGGTAAATATTTCGGGAGCATGAAAGGTATTGCAGGGTATTCCGGCAACTCCTGATTTACCCGCTTCTTTTAAAGCAGCATCGGCAATTTTCAAAGTAGCAAACATCCCCTGTGCAGGTATCTGCGGTGTTCCGTTGAAAAGGGCTTTGGTCCTGTCCTGTATAGCTGAAGATCTTGAAAGATGGTACACATCAATATGATCCTGATCCGTGCCGTCAGTGAGGGTATTGTTTATAACATGTTCATGAAGTTTTACCCCCGCCAGAGGTCCGACCCCTCCTCCTATAACAATTACCTTTTCATCCATGTTTTAGTCCATGACCGGTAAAGGCCGATACAATACATTCATTTTCTTTTGCTGTCATGCAGTATTTTTCGATTCCTGCCGTAACAGCTCCCGATGTCGGTTCTATGTAATACCCTTTTTGGTGTATTCTTTTAAGACTCTGCACTATTTCTTCATCATCTACCGTAATTACCGAACCCCCGGTAGCAGCAACGGCAGTGAGTATCTGTTTTTTCCTCACCGGATTTGAAATAGCAATGCCTTCGGCAATGGTCGGCAGACATGATTTTGAATCATCTATTTTGTAATTCACCCCGGTCTTTAACAGATTTCCCATATGAAGCGTTATATAGTCACGGTAAACCGGAGCACAGGCAGCACTCTGCACCCCTATCATGACCGGGAGGGTATTTATAATTCCCTGCTCCTTGAGTTCCCTGAAACCAATGAACGCTCCGAGAAAGAGGGTACCATTTCCAATAGGCAGGATAACAGTATCCGGAGCCTTCCATCCCAGCTGCTCACATACTTCATATGCAAAGGTTTTTGTTCCGTGAAAGAACAAAGGATTATACGAATGGCTTGCATAGAATGTGTTCTCCGCTGCTTCTAAAACAGCCCCGGCTGCTGCAGCTCTGTCCCCTTTTACAGAGTGCAGATGTGCTCCGTAAGAACGGATTTGCTTTAACTTATTCGGTGATGTTGCTTCCGGAACGTAAATATCACACTGAATCGAGGCATTTGCACAGTATGCAGCGATTGCTGATCCTGCATTTCCCGAAGAGTCTTCCACGACATGGTTAATCCCCAGCTCAAAGGCCTTACTCACTAAAACAGAAGCCCCTCTATCCTTGTAGGATCCTGTCGGGAAAAGATGATCCTGTTTTATAAAAACTGTATTCACCCCAAAGTCAACAGGAACAAGAGGGGTATATCCCTCCCTGAAACTTATTATAGCGGTGTCCTTTATTACAGGAAGTGCTTCACGGTACCGCCACATGGAGTAGTATCTATTCCTGACCATATCAGGTTCA
>QNBL01000354.1 GCA_003641695.1 Spirochaetota bacterium | reverse complement strand
TCTCCGGTGGTCAGATAGCTCATACTTTCAACCGGATTAGAAACATCTTCACCGTCGTTCTTTGTGTTTATCCATAGCCTGAACGGGATACCGGGTCTGCCGTAACTGCCGGGTTCATCATCGGAACGTATGCAAAGCTGCCAGTTGGATCCTGCTCCGCCTCCGAGAGAATAAAATTTTGTAACATAATTCCACTTACCAGTATTCGGTGCATTTGTAATGCTTTTATTATACTCCATATCAAGATGATAGTAATTATCCGATTCATCGCTTAAATCACCTATATCAAAAATAACATCAGGCAGTCTGTATCCGGAGAAATAAATGCTTCTTGAAGGTTCATGAGAAGGTCTGGGACCTCCCCAGAAAATATCCCAGTAAAATCTTCCCCACCCCCTTCTGTAAACCTCTTCATAAACTCTTCCCAGCTTACCTCCCCACTGATTCCCTCCGAAATCGAGTACAGAATCCAGCATATAAAAATCAAGAAACATCTCAGCCTTTTTCTTCATTACAGAATCTTCGGAAAATTTATAAAGTGCGCTTATACTATGTATAACACACCATGAATAAACAGGGCTGTCAAATTCATTATTCCCAAACTTTACCCAGTTATATAAAAGGTAATTTATATAAGCTTCACTAAGCTCAAAAGCATTGTATCTTTGTCCAAGGGAATACAATTTGCCATTCCACATAAACGGGATTACATTCTGACTCGGAGGAGGATCAGTTGAATAATTGATATAAATATCTTTATGATACTGACAATAGAGATATCTGGCAACCCAGTCTGCAATCTGACTGTTCGGAGCGCCTGGCGCAACATTATCTGACCTGCAGGAATTATCATATATAGTCTGAATAAACTCCTTATCAGCATTATAAATCACATCGCCATAATCATAAAGAATCCATAAAAGCATAACTGATGACTGCCATTCTCCGTAATGCCAGGCATGGGCATACGGAGCGTATCCTTCTGATGTCCACAATGAACCCCAGCTTACTATTATGTTATGTACTACGTCAAGTACAGGTTTTGAAACTCCGTCTATATCAGTAACATAATATGAGTTTCCATCCAAAGTGCCGTTTTTCATTTTCTCAAGCCATGCCCAGATCCTTTCATGAAAACTTCTGCACTGCTCTCCCATTGTATCAAGATACTCCTGCTTCTTTTGATCAAAAATTGTCTGGGCTGGCAAACTTGCCGCTGTAATGATCAAGAGGAGGGAACCTATTAAAAATATTCTCCCTTTATAACGCATAAATCTTAACCTCCTGAATTTTATTAACCGCTTTTAATGACAGAATTATAAATTGCCATCATATTTTTATAATGAACATTCGGGTCAAACAGCTTTTCCGCTTTTGCTCTTGCTGCTCTGCCCATTTCCGATAAATTTCTGTGCTTAAGCATATCTGTTAATATTAAACTTAACTGTTCTGTATTTTTCGCCTCAAAAATAAATCCGTCAACACCAATATTTATTAATTCCGGAATTCCACCCATGTTTGAGCCGATAACAGGCTTGCCCATTGTCAGGGATTCATAAATTACAAGAGGAGAATTATCATACCATTCTGACGGAACTACAACGAACTGTGCTCCGCTGACCAACTTTTTTAACTGCTCTCCGTAAACAGGTCCTGTAAATTCCACTTTACGACTGATCTTTAGATCAGATACGAGTCTCTCCAGGCTTTTTTTATCCGGCCCTGTTCCTATAATTTTTAAACTGCCTGTATCGGCTTTTGCAAAGGCCTTTAATAAAACCGGGATACCCTTCTCTGCAGAAAGTCTTCCGTAATAAATAAAATATCCGTCATTATCATATCGTACAGGAAATGAATCCATGTCAATTGTATAAAAAAGATGCCTTATCTTTGATTTATCAATTCCTCCTTCAGCAAGTTTCTGTCCCATAAAACGGGAAGGTACATGGTAAATATCGATATTATTCTCGTACAACTTTAACGACTTATGAATGTACATTTCTGCTGCTACAAGCAAAGAAGCTCCTATTGAGCCTTTATGACATTTTTCGAATACCGCGCGGTAATAGCTTCCATTAAGACACTTTTCACAGATCCGGTTCTTCTGCATGTTATAAAGCCTGTAACTGGGGCATACCGGTTTGTAAGTGTGAACTGTCTGAATTACAGGTATATTCCGAGATTTGAGAACCGGAAGAATCGACGGAGATATCTGGTGGTCTATCATATGCACGTGTGCTATATCAGGCTTAACATAATCTAACAGCTTCTCCATCTGTCTCTTTGCATGCATGGAATACACAATTCTTGCAGAAGATTTAATTCCTGTAACAGCCTTTCCAATAAATCCCGAAGGATTAAAATCTATCTCGTCAACAAAGAACTCTTCCCACGGAGATTCCAGATTTTGAGGGTGTTTCATGGAAAAACTGATTACTTCATGGCCGTTTTTTTCCAATATTTTTTTTAGCTCAAAAAAATATCTTTCAGCTCCGCCTTTTATAAAATAGTAT
>QNBL01000100.1 GCA_003641695.1 Spirochaetota bacterium | reverse complement strand
GTCGGGTATAACCTGAAACAGTTGCAACCTTTTCTGGATCTTCCTTTTAAAATAACTTTTGCTATTTTGCCCGGGCTGGCCTATACTGAAGAAGCAGCTGCGATGATCCACAATGCAGGGAAAGAATATATTCTTCACCAGCCTATGGATGCTGTCAATGGCAGTGATACGGGACCCGGAGTCATTCATAAAGGGATGTCAATAGACGAGGTAAGGAATATAGTTACCGAAAATCTTGTACCGCTTCCCCTTGCAGCGGGAATTAATAATCATATGGGATCGGCCGGGACGGCTGACAAGGATTTAATGGTTTCGTTATTTACAGTTTTAAAGGGAAAAGGTATGTTCTTTCTGGACAGCCGAACAACATCAAATAGTGTCGGGGCAGAGGTAGCCGTCCAGATAGGGCTTCCATTTGCTGAAAGGAGTGTTTTTCTGGACAACAATAAGGAAAAAAAAGCGATCGAAGAATCCATTGAGAAGGGTGTTGATATTTCTGAAAAGAAAGGGCATGCGGTGATGATCGGCCATATCTGGTCTGCAGAACTTGCAGAGGTTCTTCTTGAAATGTATCCAACACTACTGGAGGATAATTACACTCTGAATAATCTAACAGAGCTTTTTATGGGGTACAAGGACGATGAAGATACTTGGTATTGAAAGTTCCTGTGATGAGTGTTCCGCTGCTGTTGTAGAAGACGGAAAAAAAATTTTAAGCAACGTAATAGCTACTCAGATAGATTTTCACCGGGAGTACAATGGTGTAGTTCCGGAAATAGCATCAAGACTTCATACTGAATGGATAATATCTGTTGTCAGAGAAGCGCTTGAAAAGAGCGGTTTGTGCCTGGGTGATATCGATGGTATTGCAGTAACAAACAGACCGGGACTTGTCGGTTCGCTTCTTGTAGGAGTCAGTTTTGCAAAAGGGGCAGCACTTGCCCTGGGCAAACCATTGATTGGTGTTGACCATATAAGGGCGCACCTCTATGCTCCTCATCTTGAATACGACATAGAGTACCCGTATCTCGGACTTCTGGTTT
Organism: Spirochaetota bacterium; assembly: GCA_003641695.1. Lineage (GTDB taxonomy): Bacteria > Spirochaetota > Spirochaetia > B11-G9 > B11-G9 > B11-G9. The sequence goes on along the minus strand of QNBL01000100.1, from coordinate 7,728 downwards.
CAGGGGGGCACACAGTAATAAGCAGAGTTGACGGTTTCGACTCTATATCTGTAATGGGGACCACCATCGACGATGCCTGTGGAGAAGCTTTTGATAAAGTCGCCAAGTTTTATGAACTGGGGTATCCCGGAGGGGCAGCAATTGACAAATTATCCTCCAGGGGGGATCCGGAAGCTTTTAATTTCCCGGACCCTTCCCTGCACAAAGGGGATCACCGGTACGATGTATCCTATTCAGGTTTAAAAACAGCCGTAATTAATCAACTGGATCAATTCTGGAACGGTACGAGTAAAAAGAGCAGTGAGAACATTGCTGCGAGTTTTCAGAAAGCTGCAGTCGGTATGCTGATAAAGAGGGTAAAACGGGCTGTAAAGGACACAGGGATAAAGACTGTCGTTGCCGGGGGGGGGGTAGTTGCCAATTCACTGCTCCGGTCTGAGCTTACAAACATGAACGATGTCAAGGTTCTATTTCCGTCAATAAGCTTGTGTACCGATAACGGAGCCATGATTGCCGGGCTTGGGTATCATTACCTGAGTACCGGGATTACGTCAGATCTTTCTTTAAACGCTTCCGCCAGAGTTCAGGCCTTCAGGAAAAAATATCCTTAATAACTCTATTGACAAAACGAAAGGGTTTTTGTACATTACCACGGTAACATTCTCTGGCCTATTGTGTAATTGGTAGCACAGCGGATTCTGGTTCCGTCAGTGAGGGTTCAAGTCCTTCTAGGCCAGCTGCCTGGTCCCTTCGTCTATCGGCTAGGATGGAAGATTCTCAGTCTTCAGAGAGGGGTTCGATTCCCCTAGGGACTAGAACGGCCTTTCTTCTGATTGGCCGTTTTTCTTTTTTGTGATATACTCCCTGGTAATGAGCAATTCTGTTTTTGATAAACTTATATCCGGTCTCACGGTTGAAGAGCGGTTGAAAATGGCGGAGAAGATGAAGATCTCTTCTGTTGTAAGCAGCGAACCTCTTTCCGTAGAAGAGGAAGATGCTCCTGTGGATTATTCAACCTACCTTCATAACCTCACCATCATTGAAAGGCTGATAATTTTCCTTAAATCCCTCTTTTCTTCAAACGAGTATGAAAAAGTTCTGGGAGATCATCTCATCAGTAAACTGGGGAAAAGCGTAGAACGGAAAAGCCCCGGCATTATTCGTTATCATGAAGGGGAGTTTGCTCAGGGTTTTTATGTAGAGTTGGTAAATTTCAGAGATTCACTTTTTGATTTGAGTGAATATATCTGTTCCACCCTTGAGATAAACAAAATGGATTTTCTTTCGTTCCTCGGCGGATGGTTTCTCCCGGAAATCCAGCAGCGGTTCATAAGCGAGACTGACCCATGGAAGCTTAGTAAGGAGAATGATGAGCTTTTGAATTTCGAGATTCGCAGGGAGTTGGAGTTTCGTCTGGAGGATATTCTAAGTTCGGTTTCAGAAGAGGAGCGGAGAATGATGTACCGCTACTCCCGTTCGCTTCATATTCTTAATGCACTTTTAAAGTTCGATTTTAACCATATTCTGAATGCCTTCGGGCCTTCAGGTACCAGGCAAGGAAAGATCTGCAGATTTTCGGATGTGAGAAACAGTTTAAAAGAACTGGCTAACATCCTGCACAGCTTCAGATTTCCTCCTGAACAGGAACTATTCAAGGCAGTATATTATTACTACATGATTCAGGCAAACCGGGATCCCGATGATGTTGAAAAGCTGACAGAGTTTCTTGAAACAGCTGAACAGACCATGGAAAGTATAAGATTATTCAACAAAAGGATACCCATGGACAGAATTCTCAAGATTGTTTATAGAAACATCAGCTATAATCCCACTGAAATAAGCGGGGGGGAAGACTGGTTTGCCCTGTATAAAAAGTTCTGGTACAAAAAATTTGAGGTTTCCATGCTTAAATTTACCCTGGAGATTAAAAAGAAAGAATTGCTGACAGAAAACCAGGAACGGTTGAAGGTACATAAAATCCAGTATCTTACGTACTATCGGAACAGGATCTGGGGAAATGAACTCTCCATACGGTATGAAGGATCAACTGCAATCCTATATACTTTTTTGCTGACCATGTACACTCATGAAATACTTCCCCCTTTGAAGCTTATTCTTGAGGACGGCACGTTTTATAAGAAACAGAATCAACAGGAATTCACATCATCCTACACATCAATTATACAAACCCTTGAAAGGTTAAAGCTTCTCGATTCCTCACTCGCACCGGGAGGAGAGTATGCTCTTGAGATAGAGTCAATCAAGGATGGTGAAGAGGACGATCTGGAGAAGATCAATATGATACGGAAATTGTTTATCAGGATTGATGAAAAGGTTGAATCAATAATAATGGACTTTGTATCGTCACTGAATCTTATGAGCAGACTCCTTAAAGGGATAACTCATGGAGATGTGGGCGGACCTTACGATACTCTTTCAAACCTTGGGTATATTGGAAAAGGGGAAAATAATGATCTGGTATCCCTTCTGATTCAGATCTGCTACACCATAGACGGGTTTCTTGAAAACTTTACTGCTTTGTACGATGTAGAGAAGAGCAGTGCTGCAGAGTAGAGAGGATATTCTCACCTTCATACTGCCCTTTGACGGGCCTGATATACTGCTCAGTTTAAAAGAAGCCGGGAATATGGAGTATCGGGAGAATGGAATTACTCCGGAAAGGCTTAATCTGTACGGTTTAATTGGGGTGGATCCTGAAAGAGCTGTCAGCTGCCGTCAAATCCATTCCAGGAAGATATTTATGGTGGATAAAGCTCCGGAAGGAGTGTTGCAGGGGGATGGCTTGATTACGGGAAACAAAAACCTGATTCTCTGTGCCACTGCGGCCGACTGTATGCCTGTTTATTTCTTTGACAGGAATACCGGAAGTTTCGGAATTACCCATTCCGGATGGAAGGGGACCGGGATTGCAGCCGATGCAGTACACCTGTTAACTCAAAAGATGAATTCACGGATAGATGATTTAGTGGCGGTAATGGGACCTTCCGCCGGAGTATGCTGTTACGAAGTGGATAAAGAGCGATACAGCTTCTTTAAGAATAACTGGGGAGCTGAAAGCGTAGATAAAAGGGATGGATCATTCTATCTCGATTTACCTGCTGCCAACCGGCAAATTCTGGAGAGTACCGGAGTAAAAAATATCTACAGTTTTAACGAGTGTACAATTTGTAACGATAAGTATGGTTCATTCCGCAGGGAGGGTCCGGGCAGGTTTACCCTGATGCTTGCAATGATCGGTTATTTTGGATAATCTGGGACTTCCGAGGAGAATGTAATGGAAGCATTAAAAAATATTTGGAAAGATAGGATAAAAAGTGCGCTTATGGATTCTGCGGAAAAGTATGGGGCTGATGCCGGTGCTATTGATCATATCCCCCTTATTCTCGAGACACCGCCTAAAGTGGAGCTTGGTGATTTGGCCTTTCCTCTTTTCCCTTTTGCCAGGGTGTTTAAAATGAATCCGGCACAGATTGCAGCAGAGGTGGCTGAAATTTTGAATAAGGATGCTTCACTTGGATCTGCTGAACCTGCCGGACCCTATGTAAATATAAAACTGGATCTCTCAGGTCAGATTGAGAAAACAGTCAGTGACGTAAACAGGGAAGGGAATGATTACGGGAGAACCCTTCTCTATAAAGATGAAAAAATAATGGTTGAGTTTTCCTGTCCCAATACCAACAAACCTCTCCATTTGGGGCATCTGAGAAACGATTCAATCGGAGAAAGCGTTTCAAGAATTTTATCGATGAACAGTGCAGATGTTCGGAAAGTTAATCTGATAAATGACCGGGGGATACATATTTGCAAATCAATGCTTGCTTATAAAAAATTCGGAGGAGAGACTACTCCGGAAAGTGAAGGGATAAAAAGTGATCACTTTGTTGGAAAGTATTATGTCAAGTACAACGAATGGTCAAAGGAGTATCCCGGAGCTGAGGAAGAAGCGCGGGCCATGCTCAGGGCATGGGAAGCAGGAGATCCTGAGGTTACCGCTTTGTGGGAAAAGATGAACAACTGGACGATAAGCGGAGTTCAGGAAACCTACCGTAAAACAGGGATTAGTTTTGATAAATTCTACTTTGAAAGTGAGACTTACAAGTTGGGAAAAGCCGAAATTTTAAGGGGTCTTGAAAAAGGTGTTTTCTATTCCGAAAAGGACGGTTCTGTCTGGGCAGATCTTTCAGAGATAAATCTTGATAAAAAGGTCCTTTTGAGGAGTGACGGTACCTCACTGTATCTTACACAGGACATAGGTACCGCCATTGCACGGCATAAAGACTGGCCCTTTGAAAGATTAATATACGTTGTTGGCTCTGAACAGCAGTATCACTTCAAGGTACTGTTTTTTATACTTAAGAAACTGGGATTTAAATGGGCCGAGAAACTTTATCATCTCTCATATGGTATGGTTAATCTTCCCGAGGGTAAAATGAAATCCCGGGAAGGAACGGTTGTAGATGCGGACGATCTGTTTCAGGAGCTGAAGAGCATTGCTTTTGAAGAGATTGAATCCAAAGACAGAATCAGCGAAGTGGGGGATGTTGAGAAAACAACCGATGCCGTTGCCCTTGCTGCCCTTAACTACTATCTGCTTCAGGTTTCACCTGGTAAGGATATGATATTTAATCCCAAGGATTCCATATCATTTAATGGAAATACCGGTCCGTATCTGCAGTACATGGGCGCCAGGATTTCAAGTATGCTCAGGAAATTCGAGGAAAGAAAAGAACAGTTTGCTGAAACAAGTCCGGATTTCAGTTCCCTGAGGGAAAAATCAGAAAGGGAGCTTGTAAAACTTCTTTCTTCCTTCCCTGCAGTTGTGAGGGAAGCTGGAGAAGAGATGAGTCCGGCCGTTGTAACAGGTTATTTGTACGATCTAACAAAACTCTTCAGCAGATTTTATCATGATGTCCCGGTTTTGAATGATGAAAATAAAAGCCGTGTTTTGGCGAGGATTGAACTGGTAAAAGCTATTCGTCAGGTCCTTAAGAACGGCTTTTCCCTGGTTGGAGTTCCATTTTTGGACAGGATGTAAAGGCTCCGGCGGTATTGACCAGTTTTACCCGATTATGCTATAAGGTATTCACTTAAGAATATAGATTTGTTGAGGTTGACTTCATGTACGCAATGGTTGAAATTAAAGGAAAGCAGTATAAAGCTGAGAAAGGTGCTGTTCTAAAAGTAGATAGAATCGATGGAGAGAAGGGTGATGCAGTTGATTTTAACTCTGTTCTTCTTTTAAACGATGAAAAAAATGTAAAGGTTGGAACTCCTTATGTTGATGGAGTTACAATTAAAACTACCATAGAAGAGCATAAGAAGGACAAAAAGGTCGTTGTCTTCAAGTTCAAGAGAAGAAAAGGCTACCGCAGAAAGCAGGGGCATAGAGAAACTTACTCTTATTTGAAGGTAAATGAGATTACAGGAGCTTAATCTTTATTGATTGAGGTTACCATACGGCTGAATGGATCCGGTGTCATATCCGGAATCAGGGCAGTCGGTCATTCGGGAGCTGCTGCTAAAGGACAGAATATTGTCTGTGCATCAGCTTCAGTTTTGTTCAGAACCCTTGGAAGGACGCTTGAAGGAAAAGAGGGCATCGTAATTGAGGGTTCTGCTGACAGCAGAGGAGAGTTCTTTCTGGAAGTTATTTCCTGTTCCAATACTCTTCATGGATGGCTGGAAGGGGTAACTTCCTGCATCCTCACAGGGCTGAGGGATCTGGAAACAGAAAACCCGGATGAATTGTCTGTCAGTATAAAAGTATAGATCAAGGAGAAATTATGGCACATAAGAAAGGTGGCGGTAGTTCTAAAAACGGAAGAGATTCAAATTCTCAGAGACTCGGTATTAAAAGATACGGCGGACAGATCGTTAAGGCCGGAGAGATCATCGTTAGACAGCGTGGAACCAAATTCCATCCTGGAGCAAATGTTGGAAAAGGTAAAGACGATACGCTGTTTGCCAAAGAAGCAGGTACAGTTGTCTTTTCAAGGCGTCTTGGAAGAAAGTACGTTACTATCGAAACTTCTCTCTAATTTTAAACCTTTCAGAGGTAATTATGCACGGGTTCGCTGATGAAACCTTTATAGATGTTACCTCTGGTAACGGGGGGCATGGTTGTGTCTCTTTCCGAAGAGAAAAATATGTTCCGAAAGGCGGCCCTGACGGCGGAGACGGCGGAAAGGGCGGCGACGTTATTTTTGTTGTCCGTGACAATCTAAAAACTCTTTCACATTTAAAGACAAAACGCGTATACAGAGCCGAAAACGGCAGACCCGGTGAAGGGCGTAGGAAACACGGCAGGAATGGAAAAGATGCTGTTATTGCAGTACCTCCGGGAACCCTTGTAAAAGACCCGGAAAGTGGTGAAGTTATTAAAGATCTTACCGGTCTTGAGTCCTGGGTTTTCCTCAAGGGGGGGCAGGGCGGTCTCGGAAACTGGCATTTTTCTACTTCCAGAAAGCAGACTCCCCGGTATGCTCAGAGCGGAAAGAGCGGAGAGGATAGAAGGGTTCATGTCGAGCTTCAGCTCATTGCGGATATTGGATTGGTCGGATTACCCAATGCAGGGAAATCTTCCATGCTGAAAGCCCTTACCAATGCTCAGCCCAAGGTTGCCGCATATCCGTTTACAACAAAGATTCCGAATCTCGGAGTAATGACAGGCACTTACAAAAAGGTTGTAATTGCAGATATCCCCGGTATCATAGAGGGTGCCTCCAGCGGTTCCGGAATGGGAATCAAGTTTCTTAAACATATAAATAGAACAAAGGCTATTGCGTTTATCATAGATCTTACAGAAAAGGATCCTGTTGCTGTGTACCGGACACTTATTCAGGAACTTAAAGAGTATGCACCTGATCTTGCCCACCGGAAAAGAATAATTGTTGGTACAAAAAACGACCTCCCTGGAAGCGAAGCAGGATATACTGCCCTTAAGAAAGCAATAAAGGACGGTATTAACGTATCAATATCTTCCTTTAGCCGGTCAGGACTGGATGAGCTGACTAAATACTTTGAGAAGATTACCGAATGATATGAAAACTGTTGTTTTTGGAGGAACGTACAATCCTGTTCACAATGGGCATCTTTATATCGGCGAAGAGATAAGAAAACAGCTCGGATATGAGCGGATTCTGTTCATTCCTTCAAACATTCCCCCTCATAAAGAAATTGACCGGATGACGGATGTACTACACAGAGTACATATGCTGGAATATGCACTGGAAAAGAGTCCTTTTACTCTGGATAAATGTGAGATTGACCGGGGAGGGATTTCATATACCCTCGATACCGTAGATTTTATCCGAAGTAAATACCGCATAACAGATAAAATCGGCCTTGTTATCGGTGATGATCTTGTTCAAGGTTTCAAGAAATGGCACCGCTGGGAAGAACTTGCTGAAAAAGTTAACCTGATTATTGTGCACAGAAACCTTAGAAAGAAACTGACCTTTGATCTGCCTCACCATTATCTCGAAAACCTGGTAATTCCGGTTTCTTCACGGGAAATCCGGAAGAGGATAAAAAACGGAATGGCTTACCGGTATCTCGTTCCGGAGAAAGTATATGATTACATTGAAGAAAATAAACTATACACGGATAAATAATGTACGCTGAACTTAAAAATTACATCGAGAAGAATCTATCTCACCTGAGGTTTGAACATCTTCTTGCAACGGCAAAGGAATGCTCCTACCTGTG
>QNBL01000099.1 GCA_003641695.1 Spirochaetota bacterium | reverse complement strand
CTTCAATCCCCAAATCTCTTCCGCATACTCTTCTATGGTTCTGTCCGAAGAAAACTTCCCGGCGGCAGCAATGTTTAGAATCATCTTTCTGTTCCATGCTTCACGGTCTGCGTACAGTTCAACTGTTTTACTATGGGCCTCACTGTAGCTACGAAGATCTGCCAGGAGCATGTAGGGATCTTTCTCTTCAAAAAGGGCTGTCTTTACAAAATCAAGAATTCCGGGTTCATTGGGGTTAAAGTATCCTGAAAGGATAAGATCAATGGTGTCCTTTATCTCTTGATCTTTTTCGTAGTATTCCCGGGGGGCGTAGCTTTTCTTAAGGGTTTTTACCTCTTCAGCACTCAATCCGAATATAATCTCATTCTCCAGGCCTGCTTCCTCTACTATTTCTATATTTGCTCCGTCCATGGTTCCAAGGGTAATTGCCCCGTTGCACATGAACTTCATGTTGCCTGTTCCGGAGGCCTCTGTCCCCGCTGTTGAGATCTGCTGGGAGATATCTGCAGCAGGAATTATCTTTTCGGCAAGGGAGACCCGGTAGTTCGGCACAAAGAACACTTTGAGTCTGCCGTTTGTATCTTTGTCGCTATTAATTACATCAGAAATAGTGTTGATAAATTTTATTATCATTTTTGCCCGGTCGTATCCCGGAGCTGCTTTCCCACCAATAAGAAATGTTATGGGATAAGGGATATCATAACTGCCGCTTTTTAGTCTCCGGTAAAGCATAACAATGTGCAATGCGTTGAGAAGCTGCCGCTTGTATTCGTGGATCCGTTTTACCTGTACATCCACGATCCCTTCGGGATTGAACTTTATTCCGTATTCCTTTTCAAGGGCTTGGGAAAGGCGGAGTTTTGCTTTCTTCTTGGTATCTTCAAACTTTTTTCTAAAAGAGGGGACTTCAGCATGAGGCTTGAGCTTTTCAAGCTGGCCGAAGTCAGTAATCCAGGTATCGCCGATGGTTTCGGTAATAAGCTGTGCAAGCGGAGGGTTTGCTGACAGAAGCCACCGCCGCTGGGTTATTCCGTTTGTTTTGTTGTTGAATCTTTCGGGAAAGAGGTCCGCAAACTCCGGAACAAGTCTCTCTTTAAGCAGGTCCGTATGCAATGCCGCGACACCGTTTGTTGAGTGGGAACCAATAATGGCAAGATTTGCCATTCTTATCTGCTTGGGGCTGCTTTCCTCTATGATACTTGCTTTCCTGATCTTCCCGATATCACCGGGGAATCTTTTCGAAAAATCATCAAGAAACTTCTGATTTATTTCGTAAATAATCTGGACATGGCGGGGAAGAAGTTTTTCCATCATCGGGATCTGCCACTTTTCAAGCGCTTCGGGCATAAGAGTATGATTTGTGTATCCCATAACATTTACGGTTATCTCCCATGCTTTTTCCCACTCGAGTCCCTCAATGTCGACAAGAAGACGCATGAGCTCCGGTATTGCGATGGAAGGATGGGTATCGTTAAGCTGTATTGCTGCAAAGTCGGGCAGCCTGGACCACGGTTCTCCGCTCTTTTTGAACCGCCGCAGAATATCATGAAGGGAACATGCTACAAAGAAGTACTGCTGTTTAAGCCGGAGCTCTTTCCCCAGATAAAGTTTGTCATTTGGATACAGAACCTTTGTTATGTTTTCAGCCTGAATTTTCTCGCTTACAGCTTCAATATAATCCCCCTTGTTAAAGTCATGAAAATCGAATTCTTTAGGAGATCTTGAGCTCCACAGGCGCAGTGTGTTTACCGTCCTGCCTCCATAACCGACAACGGGAGTATCGTAAGCAACTCCAATAATGGTTTCGGTATCTACCCATCTATGCACAGTTTTCCCGTTATCACTAACGGTTTCAACCCTTCCTCCAAAAGATACGGGGACAGAGAGGTCAAACCGTTCAAGTTCCCATGGGTTGCCGTAGATAAGCCAGTTATCAGGCAGTTCTACCTGGTATCCGTTTTCTATTTTCTGTTTAAATATTCCGTATTCATACCGTATCCCGTAACCGTATGCCGGGTAGTCAAGTGTGGCCAAAGAATCCATGAAACATGCTGCCAGACGGCCAAGTCCTCCGTTTCCCAATCCTGCATCTGTTTCCAGCTCCTCCAGTTCCCTGAAGTTGAACCCGCTTTCTTTTAAAGCTTCTTCCGTTTCGTTTCTGATACCGATATTTATGGAATTGTTCCCCAGAGACCGACCCATAAGGAATTCAAGGGACAGGTAGTAAACCCGTTTTACCTTCTTTTTGTCATGGAATTTCTTGGTTTTGATCCAGCGGTCAGTAATTCTGTCTTTAACAGTATGGGAAAGGGCGAGAAATTTTTCGTTTGAAGATGCATACTCCTTCTCCGCTCCAAGAGTGTATCTCAGATGTTCACAGATATCCCTTTTTATGGATTCTTTATCTCTTCCGCTTCGGCAGCTTATGTTCTGTTCAGTCACTTCTTTCTCCCTGTATGGTAAGATGGTGCAGTATGAGTAACAAAGGGAGTATACATAAAAGAGGAAAAAAGGAATAGCCTCAGGTGTGTTGGATACCGGCGGTCTTTACAGACATAAACAGCAAATTGTAGTATGGACAGGTGAATAAGATTCTCAAAAGCATAACCATTATATCCGGACTGGCTTTTCTCTTTTTTCTTTTCCTTTCTGTCAGGATGCTTGTCCAGACTCCTTTTGCTGCAAAGGAGGAATTTTCAAGGGTGGAGGAAAGAGAGTTTCATTATGCTTTATTTCTACCAGTCACCAACCAGTCTTTTTTTCAGAGATTACGGGAGGGAGCTCTCGATGCTGCCGCTGCGAAAAATTGTGCGGTAACATTTCACTCCATTTACGCAGATCCTGAAAGCTTATCCATGGTTCAGTACTCCGGTTTTAACGGAATTGGATTATACCTGTATGAAAATGATGAAAAAACCATGGATCTTTTAAAAACCATTCAAAATAAAGGGATTCCCATTGTTCAGATAGAAAATGAAATCATTCAGGGACCTGCTACATTTCTTATCGGTACCAATAATTTTAATGTTGGAAAAGGGATCGGGAGTCTCGCCCTGCAGACAGGTTTTAATTCTCTTAATATGGTGCTGGTATACAGCAGGAAAAATCCCGGAGTATACTCTGATGCAACCCTTATTGAGATGGGAATAAAAAATGTCCTGAAAGATAAACTTGCCATGCTGAGAAGGGAGACTGCCAGTCTCCTCTTAATACCTACTTAACCAGTTATTCTTCATCAGCCCTTTCAAAACTATTATTTATCAGCGAAACCCTTCATGTAAGGAGTGGGGCTCCCGATCCATATTAATATTTCTTGGTCGGGAATATTGAAAATCTATTGACAAAAGGAAGTATCTTTGCTACTTTTGGCAGACTTCAACTATGCCCTTGTAGCTCAGTCGGTAGAGCACCTCCATGGTAAGGAGGGGGTAGTCGGTTCAAATCCGACCGAGGGCTGTTGCGTCTACTGTTGACACAAGCCCCGCTATAATTTAGTCTGTAATGGTTTTAATGCACTTATAGTGAAAGGGTTATGCTTCTTAAAAGGATAAGGGAGTTTATTTAAATGGCTAGTAAAAAGAAGGGTGCTGTTGAGAAGATTGCACTCAAATGCACTGAGTGTAACAGAAGAAATTATACAACTCAGAAGAACAGGCGGAACATGCAGGGAAAACTTGAACTAATGAAGTATTGCAAGTGGGATAAAAAACATACTCTGCATAAAGAAAGCAAGATTAAATAGTTTAAAACACAGGCCAGTAGCTCCAACGGCTAGAGCGCCGGTCTCCAAAACCGGATGTTGTAGGTTCGAATCCTACCTGGCCTGTTAATTTTATATAAGGACTTGAAACATGAAAAAAATAATGCAGTTCTTTAAAGAAAGTTACGCTGAACTGAAGCGTGTTGTGTGGCCCGGCAGGGACTACGTAATTTCGTCTACCAAAGTGGTTATAGTTTCTATAGTCCTTTTTGCTGTAGCCCTGGGGTTTGTGGATTTTATACTGCTTAAGGGCATGGATTTTATTTTTTAGTTAGAAAACCCTAAGGAAGTTATACTGCACTGTAAGCAGTAATGTGAGGGGAAAATGGCAAAAGGCTGGTATGTTCTACATACCTATTCAGGGTATGAGAACAAGATTGAAAAGTTTATAAGAAAACTCATGGAAGAGTCTCCCTATGCGGAGACGGTTTTTGATATCAAGGTGCCCTCTGAAGAGGTTGTCGAGATCAAGGATGGGAAAAAAAAGGTCATAAATAGAAAATTCCTGCCCGGATATATTCTTCTTGAGATGGACCTTCCTGATCACGGATGGAAGGCTGTTTGCAGTGGAATAAGGAAAATTCAGGGGGTGACCGGGTTTGTCGGTTCCCTCGGGGGGAGTAAGCCTAATCCTATTTCCCCCGAAGAAGCGCGCCGGATTCTGCAGAAAACAGGAGAGATTAAGGCTGACAGAACTCTCAAACCTACTCTTGATTTTAATGAAGGGGAGAGCGTACGTATTATTGAAGGACCCTTCGATACTTTTACCGGGACAATAGAAGAAATAAATACCGAGAAGGAAAAGCTTCGGGTCATGGTCGGAATATTTGGCCGTGCTACACCTGTAGAGGTTGGTTTCCTTCAGGTAGAGAAAATATAAACCTTCGTTGAAGGGATGATGGGAGTCTGCTTTACAGCAGACGTGATTACCACAAGGAGTATTTTATGGCAAAGAAAAAGGTTACTGCGCTTATTAAGCTGCAGGTTCCTGCTCAAAAGGCAACACCCGCTCCGCCGGTCGGACCGGCTTTGGGTCCTCATGGAGTAAGTGCGCCTCAATTTGTTCAGCAGTTTAACGACAGAACAAAGAATGTTGAAGCGGGAATGACCGTTCCGGTTGTTATAACAGTATATGCTGATAGAAGCTTTACATTTATAACAAAAACCCCTCCCGCAGCTGTTTTGATTAAAAAGGCATGCGGGATAGACAGTGGTTCTGCTGAACCTCACAAGATTAAGGTTGCAAAGATTTCGAAAGCCAAGCTGCAGGAAATAGCTGAGCTCAAGATGGTCGATCTTAATGCAAATGATATTGACGCGGCAATGAATATTATCGCCGGAACCGCCCGAAGTATGGGCGTGGAAGTGGAGGCTTAGGTATGAAGCGCGGGAAAAAATATCAGGAAGCCTTGAAGAAGTATGATAAACAGGCGTTGTATTCTCTTGATGAAGCATTAGGGAAGGTGAAAGAGACTGCTTTTGCCAAATTTGATGAAACAGTTGAACTTTCCGTAAAGCTGAATCTGAAGAAAAGCCAGAGTGTCAGAGATACACTGGTTTTGCCGCATCAGTTCAGCGGTGAGAAGAAGATTCTTGTTTTTGCTAAAGGGGACAAGGTTCAGGAAGCAAAAGATGCAGGTGCGGCCTATGTCGGCGATGTTGATCTTGTTGAGAAGATCAAGGGGGGATGGCTCGATTTCGATGTAGCAGTTGCTACCCCTGACATGATGAAGGATGTTGGCCGTTTGGGTCCAATTCTTGGTAGAAGGGGACTTATGCCTAACCCCAAGACCAGGACTGTTACGATGGACATCAAGGGCGCTCTTGCAGAGCTGAAGAAGGGACGTGTTGAGTACCGGTCTGACAAGACAGGAGTTGTTCACTTTGCTGTTGGGAAGGTGTCTATGGATCTTGAGAAGATTGCGGAAAACACAAGGATGATCCTTGACGAAGTAGAGAAAAAGCGACCTTCTGATGCAAAGGGCGATTTTATAAAGACAGCTGCTCTCTCTTCCACAATGGGGCCGGGAGTGAAAGTCGATATAAAAGCTAAACCTCAGGCTAAATAAAGGAGTTGCAGAATGTCAGATTATGAAGTAAAGGTACAGGAACACAAGGTAAAAGCTGTTGAATCGATCAAGGGAGACTTTGAGAATGTTAAGGATTTTATCTTTACCAATTATAGAGGGCTGACTGTTGAACAGATAACTGAACTTCGGAACAAACTGAGGGAAGAAAAAGCAGTATACAAGGTTATCAAGAACAGATTTGCCAAGATTGCACTGAGAGAGCTGGATAAGCCTGCTGTTGATGAGCATCTTACGGGTCCGACTGCTGTTGCGCTTTCTACAGAGGAAGCAGGTCCTGTTGCAAAGGCTCTTGTAGAGTTTGCAAAGAACGGCATTTTGAAAATAAAGGGCGGTATTATTGATGGTAACGTCTTTGATGCTGATCAGATGATAGCTTTCAGTAAACTTCCGACAAAATCGGAACTTATTGCAAGCCTTATGGGTACAATGAAGGCTCCTGTGCAGAATATGGTTTATATTCTTCATGGAGTACCGCAGAAACTTGTCAGAACGCTTCAGGCTGTTGCTGATAAAAAAGCTGCTGAGTAGTAATTACCGGACTGTGTAGGCGGTCTGAAAATAATAGAACAGCGTTAGTCTTCTAACCAAGGTAGCATGCTATCGCTGGCTAAAAAAACAAGGAGAAGTTAATATGGCTACATTATCAAAAGATGAAATCCTGGAAGCAATTGCGAATATGACAGTTCTGGAAGTTTCCGAACTTATTTCTGCAATGGAAGAGAAATTCGGCGTAACAGCAGCAGCACCTGTTGCAGTAGCAGCTGCCGGAGCTGCTCCCGCTGGCGGCGGTGAAGCAGTTGAAGAGCAGACAGAATTCGACGTAATTCTTAAGGGAATTGCAGATGGAAAGAAGATTCCTGTAATTAAAGAGGTTAGAGCTATTACCGGGCTCGGTCTGAAAGAGGCCAAAGAGATCGTAGAGGCTGGTGACAAAGCGCTGAAAGAAGGTGTTTCTAAAGAAGAGGCTACTACTCTTAAAGAAAAACTTGAAGCAGCTGGCGCAGTTGTTGAAGTTAAATAGTATTACTGGAATAATATTTCTTAAAGAACTCATAACACCACCGGAAACAGCTTCCGGTGGTCTTCTGTATTTTCAGTGTCCTCAGACTGCAGGTGCTTTGTCTGAGGCGGTTGAAAAATTATCAGCTAATTTTGCTACCATTAAAACAATGGTATTATTTTCTTTTTCAGGGGGTTGGTGATGCTTAAAACAGGCAAACCCATAGAACGAACATACATAGGTCAGGAATTTGAAGAGGTTATGGACCTCCCGAATCTTATCGATATTCAGTTGAAATCGTATGAGAAGTTTCTTCAGCGGGAAAGGCTGAAGAACGGTGAGGAGCTTGACCGGCAGGGTCTTGAAGAGGTCTTTCAGGCTATATTCCCGATTGAAAGTCCGAACGGCGATATGCTTCTCGAATATATTAATTACACTCTCGATGAATCGAGCGTAAAGCTTTCGGAAGTTGAGTGTAAAAACAAGGGTGTAACCTACGCGGTTCCTGTAAAAGCCAAGGTTAATCTGGTTTTTCAGGAAACAGGTGAGATTAGGCAGAAGGATATCTATGTAGGTGATATTCCGCTTATGACCGAGAGAGGTACCTTTATCATAAACGGAGCGGAAAGGGTTGTTGTAAGTCAGATTCACCGTTCTCCCGGTGTTATTTTTTCACATGATAAGGGTGTTTACTCATCACGGATAATACCTTACAGAGGTTCCTGGCTGGAATTTGAGATTGATCAGAAGAAAGATCTGATATACGCAAAGATTGACCGTAAAAAGAAAATACTTGGCACCATGTTTTTAAGAGCCCTTGGTTTTGATTCAAGAGAAAAGATTATTAGTCTTTTTTACAAAACGAAAAAGGCGAAAATAGCTGATAGCAGGAAAAGTAAAGAGAAACTTGTCGGGAGTTTTCTGGCAAAAGCTGTTTTTGCTGAAGTTGCCGGAGAAGAAAAGAAGCTTTATAAGGCGGGAGACAAGCTTCATCCGCATGTAATTGACGAAATTCTTCACTCCGGTATTAAGTCGGTGGAGATTATTGATCTTGATCACGAAGAGTCTCTCCACTCAGCTATGATAATGAATTGTTTTGAGCGGGAAGAAGTGAAATTTATCCCTTCAGAAGAGGGTGCTGATGAACCTACCAGGGAGAATGCCCTTACTGCTGTGTATTCAGTTCTTATGCCGGGAGAGCCTATAACCCTGGAAAATGCCGAAAAGGATCTGAATTCCATGTTCTTTTCAACAAGAAGGTACGAGCTCGGCAGGGTCGGCCGCTACAAACTGAACAAGAGATTTGATTACAAGGAAGATAACGACTCTCATGTTTTGAGTAGAGTGGACATTGTTAATACAATGAAGTATCTGATAAAGGTCTTTATTGGTGAGGCGAATGTTGATGATATTGATCATCTTGGGAATAGACGAATCCGTTCCGTCGGTGAGCTGCTTGCCAATCAAATGAAGACAGCCTTTACCAGAATGGAGAGGATTGCAAAAGAGAGGATGAGCCTCAAGGAGATTGATACTGTCAAACCGCAGGACCTGATCTCCATCAAACCGGTTGTAGCTGCCATAAAAGAGTTTTTCGGTTCTTCGCAGCTGAGCCAGTTTATGGATCAGGTAAATCCCCTCGCGGAGCTTACTCATAAAAGACGGCTCAATGCCCTGGGGCCGGGCGGGCTTTCCCGGGACCGTGCAGGATTTGAAGTCCGTGATGTGCATTACACGCATTACGGCAGGATGTGTCCGATTGAAACACCTGAAGGACCCAATATCGGTTTGATAGTTTCTCTTGCCAACTATACACAGGTAAACGAATATGGATTTCTGGAAACACCCTATAGAAAGGTGGAGAATGGAAAGGTACTTAAAGAGATAAAGTATCTTTCTGCTATGGATGAGGAAAAGTATTATATTGCACAGGCAAATGCGGCAATCGATAAAAACGG
>QNBL01000353.1 GCA_003641695.1 Spirochaetota bacterium | reverse complement strand
CTAAAATGTGACGGGTATTTTTTGCCTAGAGGTTTCATGAAGGTTCCAATATAATTTCTATGTGAGCTACTTTGCTTCTTATAGTAAATTATGTAAAGCAATGCAAATGAATATAAATGGATGAAAATCCCGAATTTGATTTCAGGGACTAGTGGGGGCAACCCCGTGGAGGTTCGAGTCCTCTTCCGGGCAGGTTTAAACTCCTTATTCTGTAAGGAGTTATTTTTTTTCTTTACTTTGTTTGCATGTTGGAATATACCAAATGTAACCAGGAATGCAGCCAATATGAAACAGAAAGAACCTTTTTTATTGTTAAACATTTACTCGTGTTTTGAGAAGGTGTTTTAACGCTTTCCTGAAAATATAGTACACACTTCCCTGGGCAGCTCCTCCTGAGCCATCTACCACAGTAAATTCAATCGGGGAACGGGTGTACTCGGGAATAGAGCGGGAAAAACCCTGTTTTAATGATTCTAAAATAGATCCGTTTGAGATAAAAGGACCCAGGAGTAGTATTCTGTCCGGGTAAAATACCTTGTATAAATTTCCAAGACTCAAGGAAACATATCCGAGAGCGTTATCAATTACTTCAAGCCCGGTAATATCCTTTTCCTTGATAAAATTTGTAAATTCCGGTTCATCCTCCGGAGCTTCGGGATAGGCTTTTCTCAATTCCGGCAGAACAGCCCAGAGGGCAGCTTCTGTCTCGAGACATCCGTATGATCCGCAGGAACACCTCTTTTTTGACTCCGGGACAATCTGCCAGTGCCCAATTTCTCCAAAACGGCCCAGTGTGGATTTAAGGACCTTCCCCTTCCAGGCAAAGGCCGATCCAATTCCATATCCCCAGTGAAAAAGAAGCGTTCCGCCCTTTCTGTAATCACTGTTTTTATACAACTGATACTCAAGTTCCGGGTCAAGACTTCTGTAGAGATACACCGGAACTGCATACTCCGAAAGAACCGCTGAAAGTGGAATATTGTTTAACTCCGGCCACCGCGAGGATGAAATCCATTGCCCCTCCCCTGTATTTACCGTTCCGGGAAGAGAAGCACCGATTCCTGCAAGCTCCGAATCACCGGGAAGCACCTCCAAAAGGGTCATTATTATCCCTTTAATCTTATTTACTATATTGCTGTTTGCCGATTCCCGGGGAACAGAGATAAAAGCGGATGAAATTATTTCACCGTTTAAATTAAGAAGAAAGCCCCGTATTTCTCTGGATACAACGGTTAATGATACTGCCGATAGTCTTTGGTAGTTCGGAAAAAGTTCTACCTCCGGCCGCCCCTTTCCGCTCCTCATTTTAGGTTCTCCCTCGGTTATTATTCGGTCCTCGATAAGTTCCTTGACTATTCTTGAAACTGTTATGGGCCTGAATCCGAGGCTGACAGTAATCTCCCTCCGCGTACTGGTACCGGAAGCACAGAGAGCCTGAAATATTTGCGCCTTTTCCTTATCCTTTACCCGGTAGTTTCCGCCGTCATGTATTGTATCAACATTCAACAGCACCGTTAGAAGCTCCTTGACAAATGAACAGCTCAATATTAACATAATGCGATATTTATTACAATATATAAAGAGCGGGGTAACTTTATGGCCGGGGAAATAGATGTAATCATAATCGGAAGAGGGGTGATTACCAAAAATCTGCTCCTTTCATCAATCTACATAAAAGTCCTTAAAAAAACCTGCAACAAGATTCTGAGTTGACCATGATTACTGTTAAAGGCTGTTCCGTTTTCAGCGGCAGGAATATCGAGATCAGGTTTGTAAACTCAGCTATTGCTATGGTGAAAGAGCTCCAGACTACTGAAAAGCTTCCATACATCGCTCCTGGTTTCATCGATACCCAGGTCAACGGGTACCGGGGAATTGATTACCGTTCCGGAGAGCTTAAAAAGAAAGATATCATAAAAATGACGGAGATGCTTGCATCTTCCGGAACTACCGGTCATTTTCCTACCATCATCACCGGCCCAGGTGCGGTTACCACCAGGAATTTAAAGCTACTAGCTTCCCTGCTTTCAGAGCAACCGGAACTAAATTCTGCCGTAAAAGGAATCCATCTCGAAGGTCCCTATATTTCCGCTGAAGAAGGTGCCCGGGGAGCCCACGACCTGCAATACATCCGCGATCCTGACTACAGAGAGTTTTCCGAATGGCAGGAGGCCGCCGGAGGAAGAATAAAGCAGATTACCCTGGCACCGGAACGAAAAGGAAGTATTGAGTTTATAAAGAAGGCAGTCTCCGAGGGAGTAATTGTCTCCATAGGGCATACAGCAGCAAAACCTGAAATAATCAGGGCTGCTGTAGATGCCGGAGCAAGAATATCCACACACCTGGGTAATGGAAGCCAAAGTGTGATCCCCCGCCTGAGAAATTATATCTGGGAGCAGATGGCTGAAGACAAACTCCATGCAAGCATAATAACAGACGGGTTTCATTTACCCCCCTCTGTGGTAAAGGTAATTCTCCGGGCCAAAGAGTTGAAACGGATCATCCTTGTAAGTGATGTAACAGATCTGG
>QNBL01000098.1 GCA_003641695.1 Spirochaetota bacterium | reverse complement strand
TGGGTCCCTGCAGGGATATCCACAATCCTCCGTCCCCCCGCAGCGGTGTTAATTACAATCTCCCCTGGATGTTTATTGGTTACTTTACCAATGACTGCACTGTTTTTCCCTTCCTCCGTCCCTCGTAAAGTTGCCAGCACCAAATCTGTATCCTCTTCGGAGACGGCAATAATCACCTTCCCCTCGTTTGCAATGTAAAGAGGATCAAAACCCAGAATTTCACAGAGTCCCTGGACCTCGTCCTTTATCGGTATTGAGTCCTCATCAAGTTCTATCCCCAGACAGCACTTTTCTGCCAATTCGGAGAGAACTGAAGCGATTCCTCCTCTCGTTGCATCGCGGATAAATTTTATCTGTGCTCCTGTGTCGAGACATTTATGAATCATTGAGTTTAAAGGTGTGCAGTCAGAGACTATGGAGTTTTCAAAGGAATTTCTTAAAGAGAGAACCGCAAGACCATGTTCGGCGACAGTTCCATTTACAATGATGCTGTCTCCCTTCATTAAGCCCTCTGCCTGCCCAATTCCGGAATATTCTTTCCTGACAAAGCCGATTCCGGATGTATTTATGTAAAGACTGTCACAGAATCCCTTTTCGACAACCTTTGTGTCCCCGGTTACAATGCTGACACCGCAGTCTGCTGCTGTTTCAGCCATGGAAACGGCTATTTTCTCCAGGTCTTCTATAGGCAGCCCCTCTTCAAGAATAAATCCGCAGGATATATACTTCGGTTCAGCACCACATACGGCGAGATCGTTTACGGTTCCGCATACTGAAAGTTTTCCAATATCTCCTCCGGGAAAGAATACCGGTTTAACAACGAAGGAGTCTGTTGTAAATGCTATCTTTAAAGAACTCCCTTCAACAACAGCACTATCGCTTTGCTCCGCGAGGGAAGAACCTGAGAAATACTTTAAAAATAATGCCTCGATAAGCTCAGATGTCCTGCCGTATCCACTTCCATGGTCCATGGTGATGATGCCCTTCATAGTACTAATCCTTTTCCGGAATATCTGAACCAGGCAGCACAGGCGCCTTCGCTGGATACCATGCATGCTCCTGCAGGATCTTCCGGGGTACATCTGGTTCCGAAAAAAGAACATTCAGGGGGAGAAATAATACCTTTGAGAACATCTGCACATCTGCAGCCCTCTTCCTCTTCGATAAATGATGCATCCATTTCCTCATCCAGCTGAAATTGGCTGTACGCATCAAAGGCTTTATATTCATCCTTTATTTTCAAACCGCTCTCAGGTATAACACCGAGCCCCCTCCACCAGTCGTTATCAGGTTCGAAGACCTTGTCCATTTGCTCTATGGCCTTAAGGTTGCCTTCGGGTGTTACCGCTCTAATGTACTGGTTTTCCACTTTCACAGAACCTTCTTCATGCTGCCTTACCAGCATGTATATGGTCTGAAGCAGGTCCAGGGGTTCGAACCCTGAAACCACGCATCCGACTCCGTAATTTTCAACCAAAGGAAGGTACATGTTTGAGCCGGCAATGGTGCTCACATGTCCCGGACAAATATAACCGTCTATCTTGACTCCTTTGTCGATAAGTGCAGCCATCGCCGGCGGCATTACCTTGTGAGCTGAAAGGATATAGAAATTATTGAGGGTCTCCCGTTGCGCCCTGAGAATTGCAACAGCACTGGATGGTGCCGTTGTCTCAAAACCTATACCGAGGAAGATTACTTTTTTGTTAGGATTCTCTGAGGCAATTTTCAGTGCATCTGCTGAGGAGTACACAATCCGTATATCGCGGCCATCTGCTTTCTCTTTTTCAAGGGAAGTTTCTGATCCCGGTACTCTGATAAGATCTCCGAAGGTTGTTACCACAGTATCTTTCATTCGCCCGGCAGCAACGGCGTTATCGATAAATCTCCGGGAGGTTACACATACAGGACAACCCGGGCCAGAGAGCAGTTTGATTGTTCCGGGGAGGAGGGCAGGGATGCCGTTCTTATGCAGTGACATCGTGTGGCCGCCGCAGACTTCCATTAGTGTTACAGGTTTATGGCTAATGCGCCTAATTTCAGAAAGAGTATCCTCAATGAGTTTTTTGTCTCTATACTCACTTATGTATTTAATCACCCGCTTTCCTTTTTATCTCTTCCATTAAAGCAAGAGTCTTTATAGCTTTGGTACTGTCAATCTTCCCGATTGCATATCCTGAATGGAGAAGAATGAAATCTCCGGGGCTAACTCCGTCAACCATCGATATATCCGCCTGATACCTGGTTCCTCCTACACTTACAGTAGCTTTATCTTTATTGATATTGATGATTTCTGCAGGAATGCTTAGACACATGAAATTTCTCCTCTCGCTAATTTTGCAGCTCCGACTGCAAGTTGTCCCAGGGACAATCCTCCGTCCCCGCAAGGGATCTTTGATTGGGTTAAAACGGTAAAGCCGTTTTCCTTGAGGATCTGCTCACAACCTGTAAGGATTCTCCTGTTGTTGAATACTCCTCCGGAAAGGGCAGTTTTATTAATACCGGTTTCTTTCTTTAGAGCTGCAGCAGCATTTAAAACAAGTCTGATTATCGAATTATGAAATTGGGAGGCGATTACGGATGTACGTGTTCCCTTCAGGATGTCTCTGCTCATTTCAACTATCAA
The DNA here is from genome assembly GCA_003641695.1 of Spirochaetota bacterium. GTDB lineage: Bacteria > Spirochaetota > Spirochaetia > B11-G9 > B11-G9 > B11-G9. The sequence goes on along the minus strand of QNBL01000098.1, from coordinate 6,192 downwards.
CTCAGCGGTATCAATTTCTCCGGAATCAAGGGAAAAGGGGAGGGGGTAGAACTCATTCACCGCTTCTCCAGCCAGGGCTTCAAGCCTGATAGGTCCTTCCGCTTCGAATGTGGAAAAGCTGCAGAGGCCGAGCATGGCAGCAGCAGCATCAAATAGCCTTCCCATACTGGATGTCAGGGGGGTGTTTATATTTTTATCGATCATATTGAGTATCATTTCTGCTTTTGATGGATCGATTTCTCTTAAAAAAGGCATTTCCAGAGGGACGGAGGATCCAGCGGAGGATCCAGAGGATCCGCCAAAGGATGTTTTAAGTGCAGCGAGAGCTGTCCTCCAGGGTTCAAGGACAGCTTTATCTCCTCCCGGAAGGGGAATATACTTTAGATGAAGCTTTCTGTTATAACCCAGGAGATCAGCTACAAATACTTCCCCTCCCCAGATAGTACCGTCATCACCGTATCCGGTACCGTCAAAGCTGAAACCTATTACAGGATCCATTTCACCGTTTTCTGCAAGGCAGGAAGCAATATGTGCATGGTGGTGCTGTACCGGAAGAGCCGGGATCCCCATGGATTTTGCGTGGAATGTTGATCTGTACCCTGGATGGAGATCATAAATCACTGCTTTCGGGGTAAAGTTAAAGAGCGTGCTGAACCGTTCCACGGTACTTGTGTAGAATGCGTAGGTTTCGGGGTTTTCAAGATTCCCGATATGCTGGCTCATGATTGACTTTTTACCTTTTCCAATACAGAAGGTACTCTTGAGATCTCCCCCTGCAGCAAAGACTGAATCTGTATTAAGGCTGAGTTTAATTGAATCAGGAGCATAACCCCTGGATCTTCTGATCAGTCTGAAACTATTATTGGCGGTAAAACCAACGGAATCGTCACATCTGTTATGAATCTCCCTGTTATAGGTAAGCACTCCATCTGTTTCTTCAAGAAAAACGGATAGAGCTTCATTGTTATCTTTGACTATCGGTTCTCCTCCCCTGTTGCCGCTGGTTAGAAGCAGTACCGTCAGTCCGGTGCTGTTGAATAAGATGTGATAAAAGGGGGTGTAGGGGAGAAAGCACCCGATTGAACCAAGCCCTCTGTTGACTTCAGGTGATAGACTGCTTTCTTTTTTTTGTTTGAGTATTACGATAGGGGCCTGGGGAGACTGGAGGATCACTTTGTCAAGATCGGTAAGGTGAGCATGGTTTTCTAAAATCCTGATGTCCGCAAACATAAGGGCAAAGGGTTTCCCCTCTCTGCTTTTAAGTTTTCTTAGTGTTTGTACAGTATCCCCGTTGAATGGGTCACACGCAAGATGGTATCCACCTATACCTTTTATTGCTAGTATACCTCCGTTTTTTATTATATCCCCTGCTTTCAGAAAGATTTCTGAACCCTTTATCAGGGGAGAACCCTTTGTGTGAAGAGAATATTCCGGACCGCAGGAACTGCAGCTGTTGGGCTGGGCATGGAACCTTCTGTCCATAACATCTTCGTATTCCCCTCTGCATCGTTTGCACATTACGAAAGAGGACATTGTTGTCTTGTTCCTGTCGTAGGGGAGTCCCTTTATTATTGAGAAGCGGGGACCGCAGTTTGTGCAATTGGTGAATGGGTAGTTCTTACGCAGAGGATCGTTTTTAATATCATCCAGGCATTCCGGGCATACTGCAAGATCCGGGCTTATTTCCGCTGCTGTGAGAGAACTGCTTTTACCGTTTTTTGCATATGCTTCCGATGAAACAATAGTAAAACAGGGGAAGTTTTTTACCTCCGCCGGGTTTGTTCGTATTGTTTCTACCCTTGCTGCAGGGGGAGCTTTTAATTTTATTTCTGAAAGAAAGTCTGTTAGCTGATCTGGTGCCCCTTCTATATGCATCTGAACACCTTGGGATGAGTTTCTTATCCATCCTTTCAAGCTGTGGGTTCTAGCAAGACGGTAGATAAAGGGTCTGAACCCGACTCCCTGAATTCTACCCTCCAATTCAGCCGTTAGAGCGGAAAATTTCTGAATTTTTTGTCTGCTAAAGCCTTCCACACAGCCTCCACACCTGGAACTGCTGTAAAATACGATTAGGTAGCTACTGATAATATAATATCACAATAATATATAAAAATCAAATAAAAATAAGATAAAATATGTTATAATAATCGTAAAAACAGAAAAAATGTGTTACTGTGATAATTACAGGAGGGTTTATGGAACAAAAGAATCTAAGGCTGCTACAGGCTCGATCTGTTGTACCGAACAGGATATCCAACAAGTATTCCAGAATTCTAGGAGGATTCCCTGATAGTGTTTGCATGAAATCCGGGCTCATCACGTTGAAACCCGGAGAGGAAGTGGGTGTTCATAGCACCGGAACCAATGAAGAGCTTCTGATAGTCCTGTCAGGATCAGGTAAATTTACTCTTAAAAGTGGAGATGACATCTGTATAGGTGGAGGGGGCTTTCTGTACTGTCCGCCGGAAACAGCACATAATGTAGTGAATACATCAGTGGAAGATCTGGTATATGTTTACGTTGTTTCGAAGGCTCTCTATTCCTGAACAAGACTCTGCAGCGGAAACTCCACAGTAAATAAAGATCCCTTCCCGGGGGTACTGTCAACGGAAATCTCTGCCCGGTGCAATTCGGCAATCCGCTTTGCTATTGCAAGTCCAAGACCACTTCCATTATACGATTGGCGTACTGCCCTGTTTGTCCTGAAATATTCCCCGAAGATATTCTTTAGATTTTTTTCTTCAATGCCTATACCATGGTCTTTTACCGAGAAAAATACTCTTTTGTTTTCAAGACATCCTACCTCAATTAGTATGCTTGAATTATCGGGAGAATAATTAATCGCATTTTCTATAAGAATATGGAAAAGTGCCTCAATCTGTTTTTTGTTCACGGTCAGAACAGGTTTTCCTTCACAGGGAGTGAATAGAAGCTGAATATCTCTGTTGTTTGCTGCTGGTTTGAATCTTTCTACTTGCCCGGAAACAATATCATTAAGATTTTCATCTGTCATATTGAGGTTTTCTTCGACAAATGAATTGAGATTGGCAAGTTCCAGCATCTCTTTGATTGAGTTTGTTAGCAGTATACATCTGTCCCGTATCTTCTTTACTATTTCCTCACTTTTCTCTGAAAGATCATCGGCATAACCGTTTAGAAGAAGTTCCGAATAGCTCTGGACTGCGGCAAAGGGGGCTTTGAGCTGATGAGTAGCATTTACGAGATATTTTGTTTTCTCCTCATTTACCCGGTGCAGTTTTTGATTGAGTTCCGCCAGCTCGTTTACTTTTCTCTGAAGTTCTCTATTCGTCTCTTCCAGTTCCTCGGTCCTCTCCAGTACTTTCTCTGAAAGAATCAGCTTGCAATGTCTGAGCTCTTTTGTAATGTTCTGTTGTGATTCCAGAAGATAGAAAAGAACTTTGGCACCGGCTGCACCTATTACAGTACAAATCTGACTTACTTTTTCCTGCAGATATTCAAAAACATTCTTGCTGCCGGTAACCTCAAAGATCAAATCTATAGAGCTATCTGTAACTATAGGAGAATTTTCCAGCTCGTATACAAGTGCTATTCCATTTTCCGCAGCAAGAATCATCCCTTCGGAATCTTTATTCCTGTCGCAGACATACTTTACTGTAACTCCCGGTATCTGGAGAAGTATTTTCAGTATGGCTGTTCCCCCTTTCCCAGCTCCTACTATTGCTATTACAGTATCCTGTTCTTCGGTATGAATAACCATAGTGCTCCTCTAAGGCAGGAATTTCTTGACCATCTTGACAAGATTTGCCGGAGCAATAGGTTTTTCAGCGAATTCCTCTATGGGCAGAAAAACTTTGTCTTTATCCTTGTTGGAGAATGTCCCTGAGTAGTTGCCCATTTGGTTGACGGCTGAAAGAATAATTATCGGTATATCCCTGGTTCTTTCATCGTGCTTGAGTTCACGGGCAATCTCAAATCCTGCACTATCGTTTTCCGGAAAGATAACGTCAAGAATAACCAGATCAGCATTGAATTTTGCTACATTATCAGGTGCATCATCCTCTTCAAGCTGAAATCCTGTCTCATATCCCTCTTTTTTGAGTATAAGTGTCAGGAAATCAATAATATCAGGATCATCATCAATTATATAAATTTTAGCCATTTTTTCCTCCTATATACTCCATTTTGTAAATATAATTTTGGTTTGTCAATAAAAAAGAGACAAAGCTGACAAAGCTTTAATTATTGTTATATACTATAATGGGAGGTTGCATGAGTAATTCGGGAGTATTTAATTTCAAGTGGTTTTTATTCAGTATTGCCATATTTCTGGTAGTTCAGGTATTCTTGAGTATTTTATTTGTACTATTCGGGTTTTTTACTTTTGGACTTGGATTTCTGTTGTTTTTAATACTAAAACCGCTTACCTACTATTTCGGCGGTTATATGACTGCGTTATTTTCTCCGGGGATAACGATCAGGGAACCGGCTGCAGGGGCTCTTGCTGTGACAGTCTTAGGCTCCCTTGTTGATGCAGGAGGATCATCCGGAGGTCACTTCATCGGTCTTGTTATCTCAGGTGCAGTTGCATACTTCTGCGCTCTGTGGGGAGCACGTTCAGGAGAATAGAGTTCGTCAGGAAGCTACAGTTTTATTTTGAAACTTCCTCTTTTCCCATAAACACTCTCCTGCATATAGAGTATGCAATAAAGCTGAGTGTTTTTCTCGTAAATAGGAAAAAATCGGAAAAAACCGGATCAAGCTGCCAGATAATGGATAAAAGGGCTCCCCATCCAAAGTGCAAAAAGTGCTACCATGACGTAGGATGCAAGCTCAAGGCGGTCACTGTATGTTTTTATCTTTTTTTCTCTTATTTTCAATGAATCAAAGAGTTTCTTCCGGCCGCTCATTGCCAGATATCCTGCAGCTGATATAACTATTCCCATCCCCAGAGACATTGCTGCAACTCCCACTATGCCGGTAATGAACATTCCCTGGGAGAGGGCGAACAGCAGGATCATGGTAGCACCGGGGCAGGGGAATATACTTGAAATCAGGATTACAAGATAGATGTTCCTGCCGGATTGTATCTTATCGGTAGTATTTCTTCTCATTTCCAATATTTTAAGGAGAACCAGAAGAACAGCAAAAGCAAAAAGGATAACAAAGGTCCACCCTTCCATGTAAAACGAGAATTGTGAGGTACTGGTGAAGACCGAGACTGCCTTGAATATAAACTTGAATATCAGCACCAGAAGAACACTTGACCCGGCATGAAGCCCTGCCGACAAAAATCCTGCTGCTGCCGGCTGCCAAATTTCGGTGTCTCTGGACAGGAACATGGAAAAGATCACCGTTTTTCTGTGCCCGGGGCCTGCTGCATGGAGGATCCCGTATACAAAAACAACGATAAAAAAAACGGCTAACGCCGTTGCGGATTGACCGGACTTTAAGGCTGAAAGAACATCAGCTGCTTTTTCTCTGAAGGCCAGCTGGAGATCTACCATAAACTGGGGAAGTTTTAGTACAGGTCCTCTTGATGCTGCGGGAGCCGGAGCGGACTTTAATCCTCCTGTAAAGGGATCGGCTTGTATAACAAAAAGGGGAAGAAAAAAAAGTAGAAGAACAGGAATAAGCTTTTTATTTTTCAAAGAAAATATGAACCTCCTTCGGGTATGCTGTTTCCAGCCCAGGTTTCCATTTTGTGTATGTGGCTGTGTCATCCGATGCTCCGTAAGGATTGTAATATACAGGATATTTTTTATTTTCTGCCAATTTGAAGAGTGGAACAGGACCGGTGTTTTGTTTAATTACCACCGGTTTATCGGTGTATTTGACTGCACAGTAGTATGTGGGATCAAAGATTGAAAAATAAAAATTACTTCCATAGGAACTTCCAAGGGGTATAAAAAATTTATAAAAAAGTTGGCCGTCCTTCTGCCTTGCCGAAAATTTTTCCGCTTCCTCGGGGCTTTTTCGTTTATTACCTGTTCTAAAAGAAACGAAATAGCCGTACCGCTTCAAATTAATAAACGCATGATCGTGAATGTCCTGAATTTCTCCATCAGAAAAGATACCGTTGCTGTCTGCATCGTAATCCTGAATAATCATGGAGCTGAAAAACCGGTCAAAACCCCACTCTACCCATACTCCGTTACAGATTTTTCCGGAGAACTCAAACTTTAGATCAGTCGTCAGCATAATATGGGGATG
>QNBL01000352.1 GCA_003641695.1 Spirochaetota bacterium | reverse complement strand
GTACCTTCTGCAACTGGCACTGCTTTTCCCGAACCGGACTCCCTGCTGCCTCCAGCAAATACAACCGCCGGAAGTATTACCATTAATGCCGCAGCCAGCAAAAGTTTACTCATTCCCTTTCCCATAGCATTCTCCTTTAAATGTTTTTAATCAAAATTAGGATATTCAGGATGCTTATTCACCCTGTAATCCTTTTCAACAACCCTTAAAGCCTCTTCAACTGCTGTAAGCCCCTTGTCAAGAACATCCTCATCTATATTCAGAGCAGGATATAACCGGATATTGGCCTCATCATCATTGATTATCCAGGCTCCCCGTTTTAAAGCCTCATGATACACAGCCATGGAAAGCTCCTTGTCCGGTTTACCTGTCCCGCTGTCAATTATTGAAGCCCCGAGAAGAAGCCCCAGTCCTCTGACCTCTCCGACAATGGAGAATTCTCCTGGCCATTTATCAAGGCGATCCATAACCTTCCGTCCCAGCACAGCAGTTCTCTCAACAATACCGTCCCGTTCATACATCTCGAGAGTCTTAATTGCCGCAGCGCACCCTGCAGGTGATCCCGCATAAGTACTCCCGGAATGTACTTCGTTATCCCTCATGATCTCCTCTTTTCCTGCAATGGCAGCAATGGGCTCTATGCCCCCGGAGAGATTCTTCCCAATAACAAGTATATCCGGAACAAAATTCCAGTGCTCAACGGCCCACATTGTTCCGGTTCTGCCCAGTCCCACAAGGACCTCATCAGCTATAATTACCCAGTCATTCTTTTTGGCAACGCGCTGAATCCCGGCAATAAAATTGTCAGTAGGAATCCAGTTTCCCCCCTCCGCCATACACGGCTCCAGAAGTATTCCCGCTATCATATCCGGCGAGACTACCTTTTTGCAGATAAACTCCTCAATGTACCAGATAACATAATCGGCATACTGCTCCGCATTCATCCCGGCAGGTATATCAAAGGTATGCGGATAGGGAACATGAATTACCCCTCCCCTCCATGACTCGAAATATTTGGATCTTTCGCTTGTAAGAGCACTTAAACTGCGGGCTCCAATTGAATCACCGTGGAAAGAGTCCTCAAAGGCAATTATTAACGGCCGCTCCTTGTAAACGAGAGCTGTAGATACAGCAGCCTCGGCAGCCTCCGTACCGGAAATCTCGAAATTCACCCTGGTAAGAGCCTTTCCCGGAGAAATATCGGAAAGTCTTTCCGCGAGATCATACTGCAGAGGATGTTCATAACTGAAGCCCCACCTTTTCAGTGCTCCCGTTACAGCCTCTATTATCTCGGGATTTGCATTTCCGAAGGGATTGGAAGCCCATCCTGCATGAAAGTCCACAAATCTGTTTCCATCCAGATCTATTATCCATGAGCCTTCGGCCTTTCCGTTTATAAACTGAGGGGGTTTTTCCGTATAGCCCGCTTTTTCAGCGGCCTTTACCTCTGCAATGTATGAATTACCGCCTCGTGTCAAACGCTGTCCTTTACTTAGTACAGCTTTGCTCATCGGTCCCGGTATATTATAGTTCATGACTAACGATATCCTCCGTTATTATTTTTATTCAGGGTAAATTGCTTTTTCCGCTATGTCAAGTTTTTTTTCAGCTATTTTCGCTTTTTTTTAATATTATTTACCTTATTTCCGCTAATATTCTAAATTTTTCTGCGGCACCTTATGTCAAACTATTGCTAAATCGTCTTTCCTCCGCTATAATCCGTATCAGGAGAGCTGTGTGGAAACTGAATTCGACAAGATTGATTCAAAGATAATATGCATACTTCAGAAAGACGGAAGAATGCCCTACAGGGAAATTGCAAATAAAGTAGGGATTTCCGAAACCAACGTTAGAACCAGAGTAAAGAATTTACTTGATAAAGAGATAATTCAGATTGTTGCCGTAAGCGATCCGGCGCGGCTGGGTTTCGACTTTGACGGAAACATAAAATTGAAAATTGTAAACAAAAAACTTGACAGCATACTTAAGGATCTCAAGCAGATTGAAGAAATCACTTACATCGCTCTTCTGACCGGAAGCTCCGACATAGACGTTGATTTCATTGTGAGATCCAAAAAAGAGCTCGACGATCTTCTATTTAACAAAATAAACAAAATTGAAGGGGTCATCGAGTCCCAGGCTTCCCTGATTATCCGGTATGAGAAGGACACCTACACCTGGAAAACAGCCCTGGAGTAAAAAAATAGAGATTCCTTTTATAGAGCGTCCAGGCAAATACCCAGGTACATTCTTGCTTGTAATAAACTGCCTGCTCTAATCTCCTCGGTAGATCTTAAGCGACGTTTTCAGTCTGATTATTCTATATTCTTTCCTTATTGTTTCAGAACTCCGGTTTTCTTGAATCCGGTTTAAAAGGAGCCGAGCCGCCTGCTTCCCTATTTCATGCATCGGCTGAGCTACTGTTACCCTGGTATACCCAAGAATGGCGGAAAGCCCCATATCATCAAAACTGCTGATACCGGGACTATTTAACGGCTTGTAACCATGTGCAACAAGATACTTAACAGCTC
>QNBL01000097.1 GCA_003641695.1 Spirochaetota bacterium | reverse complement strand
TCCAGTGCCTGGCAGAAGATTCCATTTGGCTCTCCGGTTCCCTATCTAAAGGAAATCCGTGCGCTGATTGCGGAAAAACTTCCGCTGTTGCGTTCAAAGACCCGGACAGAGAATTTAAAGGAATTTTATAATATAGCGAATCCTGTAATAGATAATCCCGAGTACCAGAAACTGAAAAAGATAAAGCACCATGACAAGGATATCTACACCCATAATTTGAGTGTCGCATGGATTTCGTTTCTTCTGGCAAAGCGGTTCGGACTCAGGATTGGGGATGTTGTCAGAGGGGCGCTTCTGCATGATTTCTTTTTTTACGACTGGCGTACCTTCAGGGACAAGGACTACATCTTACCCCATGGTTTTTCACACCCTGTTATATCATATAAAAACGCTGTAAAAGTATTCGGCAGGTTGACACCTGTCGAAAAAGATATAATTGTAAAGCATATGTGGCCGTTGACTGTTGTTCCTCCCAGATACAGGGAGAGTTTACTGGTAACCATGGTGGATAAAGCGGTTGCCAGTAGAGAAGCTTTCAAAGCCGTTATGCCAAAGCGGAAAGAAACGAAACAAAAATAGTACAAGGAGATAAATTATGTTAAAAGGTATTCCGAGTATTTTGACACCGGAACTTCTGAAGGTTCTGATGGAAATGGGGCATGGTGATGAGATTGTTATAGTAGACGGGAATTATCCTGCTGCTGCTCATGCTCAGCGGCTTATACGTCTTGACGGACACGGTGTCCCTGAGATTCTTAAGGCAGTAGTGAAATTTTTACCCCTGGATACATTTGTCCAGAGGCCGGTTACTCTCATGCAGAAGGTTCCGGGGAAAGAGGTTGAAACCCCCATATGGGATGTTTTCAAGGAAATAATTGCGAAAGAAGATTCATCGGCTGCAGATTTTGGGTTTGAGGAACGTTTTGCTTTTTACGAACGGGCAAAAAAAGCCTATGCAATAATTGCTACCGGAGAAAGTGCTCTTTATGCAAACATAATCCTGAAAAAAGGAGTTATAGCCTGATATTTTTCTAAAGAAAGGATAGGCGGCGGCCGGAGGAAAACCGTCGTCTATCCATTGCTGTTACCTGTTTAAGCGATTTTAAAATGAATACTTGAAAATTACCTCAAGCATATCATTGTTTTTAAACTGGCCGAAAAGTGAATCTGTATCTCCCCTATACATGGTATAGGCAGCTTTTACCACAGCATCATCGGCTATTGTATAATCAAATCCGGGTTTTATCATGTATCCGGAATCCTCGGCAGAATAGGCTCCGCTAAATTTTACGGTAAGATTGCCGTTTAAAAAGGTATCCCGTATATCTCCTGCAATAATATTTGAGGTATATTCCCCGTCTGTTTCATATTCGATATCGGATAATCCGTTTGCCTTAATCTCTCCGGATTTCAGAATTACCTCTCCCCGTTCCTGAATATTCACGCTTAGATTATGAAGCGGAAGATCCCTGTCAAAACCAATCAAATACTGAATTTTATTGTTATGCTCCATGGGGTCTGTCCCCCCTGTATCTCCGGTAAGATAGTACGCTGCCTCTGCCCTTAGATTGAATCCCAGGGGGGCTGTTGCTGCTTCAATCCCGAATAGATGCAGCCGGTCGTAGGTAACGTTGATCTGCTGTGCAGGATCAACGAGGAATGCTCTCATGTCTACAACCGGGACCCTGAGGAAGGTATATTCATAGGCTGCTCCGAAGTCAATTCCCCCGAAGCTGTTTGTAATATGCAGTCCGGTTTGCCCGTGTTTTAAAGTATTTGTGTTTTCTGGATTTAGTGCTTCTTCAGGTGTTTTGGAAATTATTGCCAGCTGAGTTTTTAAAGTCGTATAATCACTTTGCACCCAGTATCCCGATGCGGGGAAGTTGTCAGGGGTAAAAACCGGAGTGTAGAGGGCTTCAATGAGCCCTTGTTCTGCGAAAGGAATATTTATTTTAAGCATTATCTCAGCCTGTTTCCTGTCCAGATAGCTTCCGTTCATAAAGTCGCTGTAGTCTACTGCGTTTATATTGTCAAAGGTAAAAATTTCGTCTCCCTTTCCCCATACAATCTTCATCAGTCCCGCTTCGAGGCTGAAACCATTAAGAAATGCCCTGTAGTAGGCTTCATCTATCATTCCGCTTAAATAGCTTGAAACAGCACTGCTGTCCGTAAAGTCATAATTACCGGAAAATGTAAAACTCCCCTTAAAATCGGAGGATTCTCCGGAATAGCTGACTGCGATGTTTAATTCCGGGTACAGCAGGGCAGGACTATTTTCCGGATTATCATAATCTGTCATAAACCGGGTATTAACCAGGGAGGAACCTGACCATGTGAGTGGCGAAGCCGCAGTTTCATCTGCAAAGGACGTAAACCCGGAATCATCTGCAAAAAGACTTGTAACGCCAGCTAGTAAGAAAACTGCAGCAATTACTGCAAAATAACGTATTCCTTTTTTCATTGTATTTTTCTCCTTCTTTGGAATCTGCTGTTTATAATCTCCCCGACTGAAGAAAGCGGGTGGTGAATATTCCGTCAGGCAGTTTTTCGTCATAGACAATCTTTGTTATGGTAATTATTGTTTTGTGCTTTTCCTGTACGTTCTCCATGGAAGTTGATAAAGGGGTCCAGTGTCCTTGTATGTTTTTTACATTTCCCATTATCATAATCTTTAAAAGTTTACCATCCTTATCGAAAAGTTCCATCTTTAGCGGGACCATCCGTTCTTTGTCAACATAGCTGACTCTTTTCGAATACTGACTTTTTATACCGTTTTGGGGTACGGACTCCACAACATAGCAGTTTCTGCCGTCAACTTTCTTTTCTCCGGTAAGGTTATGGATATCATCTTCAATATTCCTGGCTCCCATGTCATCGTAAGTCAGATCTGTACCCATAAATGATTTGTTCCCTTCGCCGGCGGCAATCCTTCTGACCTTCTTTAGTGCCGGGAGATAGATCCACTGATCATTCCCTCTACCATTGTTTTCAACAGAAAGGAAGCGGGTGTTTTTTACCGATGCCGGGGAGTGGAATATGATAAGAGAGAGGGATTCGCTTTTGCTGTTCTTTTTCCCGAACATTTCAATGATTCGGGTGCTTACGGAATTGTTTTTATCAATGAGCTTGAGATTTACCAGAGAGTGGGTCGAAGCTGCTTCGATTGAATCTGATGCCTTCTGCATTATTTCTCTTCCTGTTAGAGCAGACAGTGATGCTGTAGAGAGCAGAAACACAAATGTCATAAATAATAAAGTTTTTTTTATCATGTGAGTTTCTCCTTGCGAATAAATTTAGGTTTTATTATTTCCAGTAAAATGGGAAGCAATGTCAGGGAAGCGGTACTGGATGTAATCATTGTTAATGCTACAAGCAGTCCAAAGTAGTTAAGGGGGGTAAAGTTCGAGAATAGTAATACAAGAAATCCACCGGCAACTGAAACTGCATTGAAGATAATGGCTTTGCCGACTCCTTTCAGGGTATTGTGGGCAACAGTCTCCAGGTTGTCCGTTTTAAGACGTTCAAACCGGTAGTAGCTCAGGTAATGTATGGTATAATCAATACCAATACCTATTGAAACAGCTGAAACCATGGCAGTTGAAATATCAAGGCGTATCTTTAACAACCCCATTACACCGAAATTAATAAGGACAGTAAGTCCGATGGGGATTATTCCGATAATCCCTGCAAAAACAGAACGATAGTTTAAGGTGAGAATAATAAACACCAGAATCAGGGAAATCAGGATACTTATTGTTTGCGAAGAGGTTATCAGAATAGTCAGCGCATACATGATTTTTGAAGTTCCTGCGGTCTGAACTGAGTAGCCTTCAGGGAAATACATAGCGGCGTACCTTTCCGCGTCCATGGCGATTTTTTGAGGAAGTATCGTTCCCGGTGTATTTATCTGAACAAACATCTTGGCTTGTTTAGGTTCAAGATTATCGTCGGCCCATTGGTCAAGTTCTCCGGAGTACAAAAGGAGATACTGCGAAACAAGGTTCTGCAGTTCTTCTTTTGAGGAAGCAGAATATTTACCGGGATCCGTTGGAATTTCGTAGTAGGAAGCTCCTTTGTAGTTATATTCTCTGTTCAATTCCCGTATCAATTCAACTGCTGTAGGATTATTTTCAGGAGTATTTACTGCAGCTCTATTAATCATTTCCAGAATATCGTCATAAGTCAGATTCTTTCCGGATTCAGAGTAGTTGTTGATTTTCTCTTCAGTTAATTCGGGAGCATTATTGTCCTTAACTGCTGGAGATATATCTGTTTCTCCGGGAGTGAAAAAGCTTGTAAATCCGGTATTCTCATCATTTACAGGAGTGAATGTTTCTGCTGTCTGCTCTGCGGCAGGTGCAGAAGTTTCATTAATGTTCATTGACTGATTCATTTTCTTTATAAAGTCGGTAATGGAAAGAACCCTGGTCACTTCAGGATATTTTTCTTCCAGGTAGCGGCTCATGCCGTCCATGGCTTTTAGAATTTCAGGATTTGTAAGCGATCCCTTGTCTTTTCCTGTAACCAGTATGTCAAAACTGGAGGTGCCGTTGAACTTCTCGCTGAGAAACTTGTCAGCTTTCCTTATTTCAGTTTTCTTTTTAAAGTACTCAATTAGAATATTGTCCCGTACTATTTGCGTTGTACCATATACACCTGCAGCTGCAATCAGCAGTGTAAACAAGACTATTTTTACTTTGTTTTTGTGGAAAGCTCCGTAAAGATAATCCATGAATCTGCCTGTTTTGACCTCAATACCTGTATGCTCAGTTTTTGCATTTGTTTTCAGAGATCTTTGTCTAACAAGAAGAACAGCAGGAATAAATACCAGTGCGATTGCAAGTGATACCGTAACCCCCAATGCAGTGAAAATGCCGAAGTTTTTTATGGGGATAACTTTGCTTGAAACCAGAGATCCGAAACCGGCAAGTGTTGTTAACCCTGCCAGTATTACAGGAAGACCAATTCTTTTTAACGTTGCAAAAACTATATCCCGGTGTTGTTCTTTGCTTAATTCCTTGGCGGAAATATCCAGCTCATCATAGTAATGGCTGATTATGTGAATTCCGTAAGCACTTCCAACTGCAACAAGGATAACAGGAATAACCGAATCCATAAGGCTGAGTTTGATCCCCAAAAATGACATTGCTCCAAGAGTCCATATCCCGCTTATAAGGACTGTACTCAGTGGCAGAATAACCCCGCCGATGCGCCGGAAGGAGAGGTAGAGAGTTCCGACTACAACAAGAATGACAAATGGTATCAGGAAAACAAGATCCTCTTTCATTTGTGAGTTAATGAGAACGGTAATAGATGGCATCCCTGCGATGTACCATCTGATATCGGAGGTATCTAGCTTTCTAAGCTCATCTTTTATGGTGAAGTAGATATCATTTATTCTGGATGTCTCTATATCCGGATCAATGGTAACACCGATCTGGGTTGCACTATAATCCTTTGAATAGAGCAGGCCGGAGTATATATCCCATGACAGAAGTCTTGATTTTAATGCACTTATTTCCTCCTTTGTTCCACTGAAATCGGAAAGAAGGGGAATAACCTCCATCCCTTCGGGAGTGCCTGTTATTATATCTGTTGAGCTGATTGACTGAACATCGGAAACACCGGGTATATCCTTAAACTTATCGGTGAGAGCTGAAACGGTATCCAGGAATTCTTTTGAAAAGATGGTTCCATGTGCTGCCTCAAGAGCTACATCTATGACCAGATCGCTTCCGTATTGTTCTTTAACCTTGTCATAGTTAACGACTTCCGGGTTGTCCTTCGGGATAAAAGTAAGAACATCGTTGCTAAGCTGGATTTTGGGCAGCTGGAATAAAAAGAATAGTGTTATTACTAAAATTATACCTATTAAAAGTTTGGGATGCTTAAAAAAAGATCTCATTTACCGAGGCTCCTTGGTTCGAGCATTATTATAATCATTTTGAACATGCTTTCGATTATCTCATCCTCCGTGAGTTCCTGATCCATCAGTATGACCCCATGATCATTTGACAGCCGGATAAGAAAACTTAAAACCATATTGCTGTACACAAAGGCAGCCTTGTCCGGTTCTATATCCCGTCTGATACTCCCGTCTTCAATTCCTTCAATAACAATTTCAAGAACAACATGTATTATCTCCTCTACACCGCTCTTCCAGTGCATAAAAATATCATTTTCTGATCCTAGACTTGCTGCTACTACATCCATATATTTAAAAAACTGGAATTCTTTTCTTCGTTTTTTAAAAAAATCGGTCAGGGCCTGGGTAACATCTTTTATTCTTTCAATACCGTTCTTACCGGTATCTGCAGCTTTACGAAGATCTTTGTTCATAAGATCCGATATCTCTTTTATAATTGATATTGCAAGTATTTCTTTGCTCTGAAAGTAGAGGTAGAGAGTCCCTTTGCTGAGTTCGGCATTTTCAGCTATTTCATCCATTGTTGTATTTTCAAGTCCTTTCCTGAAAAAGAGTTTTTTGGCAGCATTCAGAATTGTTTTCCGGCGCTGCTCCCTTTCCCGTTCCCGGCGTTCTGCGGTTCCCATTATGACTCCTGTTAATAAAATGACTCTTAGTCATAATATAGCATGTTTTCAGGGTAGAAACAAGTACAGAAGGGGGAGCTTTTAAAATATGAGCAAATAACGGTAAAAAAAGCTGATTGAATAGCTGCTGATGCTCCGTCCCCAATTTTGCCAATTCCCCTTGACAGTTGTATGTTTTATGGGTATGTTAGTGAATATTAACTAACGGGAGAATTTTGTGTTTACAGCAAGGCAGAAAGAAATTATTGATGCTTCCATTAATCTGATTGCAAGGGGGGGGATCCAGGAAGTTACCATGAAGAACCTTTCCTGTGAAGTGGGGATTTCGGAACCTGCCCTTTACCGCCATTTCAAGAGTAAGCATGCAATAATGGCAGGTGTTATTGAATCTTTTAAATATCACAATAAAATGGTCCCGGAGACTGTTCAAGATCTTGGTGTGGATGCAATTGAAAAACTGAAGATGGCAGTTATTACTATACTTCGAAAGTTCTCCGATCATCCTGAAATTTCGGGAGTATTCTTCTCTGAAGAAATATTTCATAACGATGCACAGCTTACCGCGCAAATGAATGAACTGCTTGATGAGTACAGAGGTTTTTTCCTGGGGCTTATTGATTCCGGTATCAGAGACGGGAGTTTCAGGAATGATATTAATAAAGAAGATATAAGTTTGATTATTATCGGAGTTGTCCGGCTCCTTGTTGTAAGATGGAGATTGTCTGGATACTCTTTTAATATTGTAGAATCCGGCGACAAGATTTTTGATAGAACCATAAAGGTCATTTTTCAGAAATAATTTTTTTAAAAAGCATAAAAGTTAGTAAAAGATAACTAACTTTGAAAATATAAACTTGTAGTACAGAGGAGGTACTGGTGAAGATAATTGAAAAGCTGCTTAAGTTTTCCTGGGTTGTATGGGTTGTTGTGATAGTGATTACCCTTGGAGCATTATTTGAAATAAAAACTAATGCAAGTTTCGAAACAAATCTCGATAAATATATGCCGGAGAATAATCCTGCTTTCGTATACAGCAGTCAGGCAGAGGATTTGTTTGGAATCAAGGATGGAATTATTGTTGCAATAGAAAATCCTGCCGGCATATATGATCAACGGACTCTTCAGAAAGTAAAGGATCTGACGAAAGAACTTCAGGGAATGGAAGAGATTGAGAAATCGGATGTAACTTCACTGTACACTGCTGATAACATAACCGGTTCTGATATGGGGCTTGAGGTTACTCCTTTTTATATAAAGGTTCCGACTACAGCCGGGAAGATGATGAGCCTTGAACAGGCAGTAAAATCCAATGACATGATAAATGGAAGAATTGTTTCGTTGGACGGAAAATCGACCATTATCATTGCACGGATAAAAAAAGGTGTTTTTAATGACGACTTCTATAACAGGATACTGGACACTGTTCAGAAATATGAAGGACCGGAAAAGATATATGTTGCAGGGCGACCAATTGTAGAGGGGACTCTTGCCCGGCTTATGCCCAGAGATATGAAGGTAATGGCTCCGCTGGTAATTTTGGTTATAATGATAGCTCTGCTTGTTATTCTGCGGAGTGTAAAGGCAATGATCCTGAATCTTACGGTTGTTTTATTAAGCACTGTATGGACATTCGGCCTTATGGCTCTTTTGCACATTCCTGTTTATTCGGTATCTACAATGATACCGGTTATGTTGATTGCCATAGGGGTAGCCTACGGGATACATCTGTTTAATCATCTCCATATTTTTATGAAGAATAACCCGGGTGCAGATAAAAAAAATGCTGTACTGAATATGATACACTATATGTGGAAACCGGTTATGATGGCGGCGGTGACCACAGCGGTAGGGTTTACGTCTCTTTTGACTTCCGAAGTATATCCAGTCAAGTACTTTGGAGTTTTTACCTCTTTCGGGGTTCTTTCAGCTTTTGTGCTTTCCATGGTGCTTATTCCCGCCTCTCTTATGATTACCGGTCTCCCCAAGCGGCATAAACCTGCTTCGGATGATCTTGATTTTGAAGATAAAGAACAATACCAGGGGAAAAATACTATTTCCTATAAATTTACCAGAAAAATACTTTCGCATAAAGTTCTGGTTATTGCAACTGCGGTTGTCCTTGTAGCAGGATCAATTTTCGGTTTAACGAGAGTCCGGGTTGATTCAAGTTTTCTGGCAAACTTTAAAGAGGACAGTACAATCAGGGTAACTGATAAATTCATAAATGAGCATTTTGCGGGGACTTCAAGTTTTAACGTAATTCTCGAAGCAAAAG
>QNBL01000096.1 GCA_003641695.1 Spirochaetota bacterium | reverse complement strand
TTTAAATATCCCCCCCCCTCTTGAACGTTAACTATTTCTAATGATTATCTTGAAACACAGGGATTGTCAACCAACACTTCTTGGTTTAACTTGACTTATTTATTCTTTGGTATTAATATTTACTTGTGAGGGGTAATAATTTATTTTATGTATCTTCTTTGTGATTTTTATCACTTTTTGTAGGTTGTTATGACAACAGTTATAGTTAGTATCGTAATGATAGCGGCGATTGTCGGAACGTATGTATACTGTGTTCATCAGGCAGACTGTGAATCAGGGCTTATGTTCAAAAAAAGAAAAGAAAGTCACAAGTAACCGTTGTATTATTTTTTTTCAAGGAGGTAGAGATATTCTTTTACATGGATATTTCTGCTTCTTAAATTCCTGCTGCCTCTGAAGGTGTTGTATTTCTGCTCGTAAACCCGTACCTTACCGTTTTGCTTAAGTATATCTGTCATTTCTTTTCTGGAAATGAACCCCTCTGAATTAAATGAAACCAGTATAAACTTTGCATTCACTTCCTCTATAATACGTGAAAAGGCAGAGGAAACCTCTCTCTTTCGGTTAAACGGGGAACGGTTCCAGTCTACCGGAATCCCCGAAACCCTGCTTACCTTCATCGGCTTTTTGTACTCAGCAATTAGATTGAGCATGAAATAATTGGATCCGTAGGGATGCTGGTTATAGGGAGGGTCGAGATAAGCAAGATCGATATCATTCACTCTGCCGGCTATTTTTCCGGCATCTTCTCTGAAAACGTTAATGTCACACTCGAAATTACTGAAAAGCGGGAAAGGAAGATGGATATTACCTTTAATCCGCTCCAGAGCATCACCGTTACTTCCCCCGAAAATTCCGTTGCCTGTCCTGGTGTTTTTATAAAATCCTTTAAAAACCCCTGCGGTGTTTGCATGAATGGAGGCTTCAGACAATAGCGGAGCAAGAAGAAAATTCCGGAAGGATGGCTCAACTTCTTCAATATAGGACCGTGCAGTATCAATATATTTTGCATTCCGGGTTGTATAGAAAACACGTTCCCCGGAAGTTATACAGGTATCATCCATGGGTGCATACATCTCATAAATAAAGCCTTCTTTCAAAGGATTTGAGTTCAAGCGGGATGTAACACCTTCATAGATAGACCGTAGTTCTCCTGTATCAAAGTCTGATCTATTTGCGAGGTAACATCTATTTATTATCTCTGAATACAGCTCCAGATCGTTTACAATCAGCTTTTTTGAATATTTTTTAAAAAAACGTGCAACAATACCGGAACCGGAGAACAGATCAAGAATTGTCATTTTATCCCGCCCGAGACGTCTTACAACCTCCTGAACTCCGGTATCAATAAAAGGAAGAAGATTCCTCTTATTTCCGATATAGGTAATAAGCTGTTTTGACAGGTACTCCGGATTTTCCCTGTTCTGTCCAATCTTATAATCGTTATCAAACTCTATTTCCAGCTGCCGCTCCATACGTATAGATACACTACTCCGGCTGCTTTTTACAAGACGTTGACACTCTTTTTTTTACTGAGTATCCTGTAACCAAGCTATGCAGGTACTGACAATCTTTTCAAAACTACTTCCGGTAATACTCCTTATTCTCCTCGGGTTTATTCTTAAAAGAAAGGGTATAATTTCTTCCGGCGGAGCTGATTTAATAAAAAACCTGATTGTAAAAGTTGGACTACCCTCAATATTCTTCCTCTCTTTTCTCCGTACGAAACTCGATTTCTCATTTATATACATTGTTGCAGGGATGTTCATCCTCAACATCCTGCTCCTTTTCTTTGGGAAAGCGGCGGGAAGAATCAACCGCCGCAACGGTTACACACCTTTTTTATTCACCGGATTTGAGTATGGAATGTTTGCCGTTGGAGTCTTCGGTGCAGCTTACGGTGAATCGTCAATTGGACCCATTGCTATAGTGGATCTTGGCCATGAGCTTTTTATATGGTTTGTATACGTTACCGTCCTTATGACCGCTTCTCAAAAGAGAAACTCAATAAAGAAAACGATTTACTCGTTTGCAACCTCACCTATCATACTGTCAATCCTCCTGGGTATACTAGGCAACATCCTGGGGCTGGATAAAATCATTGATACCAATGACATTCTTTCCGGAGTAAAAACAACTATTGCAATGCTGGGGAATCTTACCGCTCCCCTGATTCTCATTACTATTGGTGCCGGAATTCATTTTTCACTGAAAGGGTTGAAGTTCAGTCTGAAGGTTCTTGCAGTCAGAATTCCTGTTGTACTTATACTTTACGCTGCTCTATCACCAATTTTCCTCCGGGAACTCGGTCTCCCCTTCGCCTATGCGGCAGGTTTATATACTCTGCTGATTGCTCCGCCTCCCTTTATTATCCCCCTTTTTATCCCCGAGGGGGACGAGATACAACGTGCTGAGATCACCTCTGTTCTTACCCTTTATACCTTAGCATCCCTGGTTCTGTTTATACTCTTTTTCGCTGTGCACCCTGTATTATAAACACAGTTACCGGTATTCGAGAACAAGCCCCGATCCTGTCTCATCCAAAGATACTGCCCCCAGAAGGGCAGCTTTTGAACGAAGATCCGTACAGTGACAGGGGTGAATTTTCTGCGGGTTCAGCCACTTTATTGCCGAAACGGTCTTACCCAGGAGTTCATCGGAGGGATCAAGCAGGTGAAATCCGCCAATGATATCGACAATCCGGTTTTCTCCGCTCAACTTTTTTGCATATTCGGTAATATTGCATATACCGGAATGAGAGCATCCGGTAATAATAATCAGTCCGTTATCCGATTTGTAAACAAGAGCTGAGTCATCCAGTATATAATCATCCTGCCATGTGCCATCTATCTTTATCTTCCCGATTGGAGTCCCTGCTTCAAAATTGTTTACCCTTTCCACCTCCCCCAAGAAAAACAGGCGTTCTGTTATCCAGACAGTTTTTTTGGTAAGATTTAACCTGAAGAAGGAGGACAGTATTCCCTCTGTCACCAAAGGTCCTAACTTCAGGTTATCAAGTACCCTGGGAAGAAAAGTATAAGGATGGCTTATCAGCTCCGGCACAACTCGCTTTACAGCTCTGCCTGTTGCCGCACTTTCGAAGTCTCTCTGAAGAAACAGCTTTAAAAGAGGTTCAAGCCCTCCTGTGTGATCCACATGACCATGGGACAGAACCAGAAAATCTACTTCCATCAGGTCAATTCCAAGTTTTGCCGCGTTAGTGATAAACCCGTTTGAGTAGCCGGTATCAAAAAGGATCTT
This sequence comes from Spirochaetota bacterium, assembly GCA_003641695.1. GTDB lineage: Bacteria > Spirochaetota > Spirochaetia > B11-G9 > B11-G9 > B11-G9. Next base: position 5,595 of record QNBL01000096.1, on the reverse strand, counting down.
TTTCCCCTCTGTTTCTATCAGATACGATACCCCCGGTTCCCCGGTAAAGTATCGATCAATTAGTGTATTATTATCCATAAGAACTGAGAGTTTCATGTACCTTACTGTAACTATATTCACCTTAAAATGCAATGAAAGGTTGATTATTTATCCCTTATTTATTATTTTACAACCATATGCAGATAATTACTTATATGTCGACGAGGAGTCATCTATGAAAATAGCTATTGCAAGCGAAGAAAACAGGGATCTTGAAAGCAGAGCAGCACACCATTTTGGGAGATGCCCGTTTTACGTATTTATTACCCTTGACGAAAATGACAAGATTGTAAAAACCGAATCAATTGAAAACCCTTTTTTCGACGGACATGAACCCGGGGTTGTCCCCGAGTTTATCGCTGACCAAAAGGCAGATGTTATTATTGCCGGAGGTATGGGCCCCAGAGCTATAGACTGGTTCAACCAGCTGAAGGTTACAGCTCTTACCGCTTCAGCACCTACCGTTAAGGATATATTGGCAAAATTCATTAATAATGAGATTGCCGGCGCAGAATCCTGCCACGATAGCCATCACTAAAACTATTCTTTCCGGAGAATAATAGACAAAACATATTCTCTTCATATTTCCTTCACATTTAATGGTTATTTTTTTGATTATAAATGATCAGGAAGGGAAATATGATAAAAATCACTAAAATTCCAATCGCAGCGGTATTCTTTACCGCTCTACTTTATGGAACAGGTCTTTATGCTTTAAATTTTGAAGATATATCAGCAAATCTGGATGACACCTTTGAAGTCAGGAGCGCTCTCCTGCAGTCAGAAAATGCATACAGTGCAGCCAGACTGGCAGAGTTCCCCGGAGACCTGCAGGTATCTGTTACCCCGGGGGTAAAGTTCACTCCGGAATCAATTGAGTATTACGGTTCTTCCACCTTGAAGATCCCTTTAGGATTATCACAGGCGGAAAAAGAAAAACTTTCATTTTCCATGGATAACTTTGAGATTGCCTCTGCACGAGTGGAGGAGGCACGAAATGAAGCATTCCTCACTCTCTACAGCCTCTACCAGAAAGCATATCTTCTGCAGGAGGAGGAATCCGTTATCCGAATGGAACTGGAAGCAGTCAGAAGCAAGGCGGATATCTTTGTAGAACAGTATAAAAGCGGCAGCATAACTCTGTCGGCACTTTCCGCTGCCCAAAGAGATCTTCAGGATAAAGAGGAAGAGTTATCTCAGAAGCTTCTTGAACAAAGAGTATCATTGTATGAACTTGCGTTTACATCAGGCAGGGCAGTTAGAGAGGATCTTCTTGACCGCTTTGAACTAATGATGGATGAACTCCCCCTTCCTCCGGAACTTACACAAACAGCAATGAAATATGATTCAGATATTATAATCCAAAAAACAAAGGTACTGCAGCTTCAACAAACAATCGATAGAATAGGGAAAATCGATATCTCCGCCAGTATAAAGCCTTTCTTTTCATCCGGGAATCATTCAGTTTCGGTAGAATACAGTTTTAATGATCCCATGGTTTCAGCTGCCTACTCTTTTCCCCTCGGATCAACAGGGAATATCATTGCTGCATGGAATGCAGGGATCAGTGCATCTCTTTCTTACAACACCGGAAGAACTGATAAACTTGATACAGAAGTATTGAAAACCCAGATAAGGCAGGAGGAAGCACTGCTTGAGTATCTGACGAATCTTGTAAGTCTTAAAATACGTTCATCATACCAGGAATATCTCAAGGCAAAGGACTCCCTGGAACAGTCTAAAAGGGATTTGAAACAAGCAATGGAGAATATGTACATAGTAAAAACAAAAGCAGCATTAGGACAGACTGCTGCCTATGAAATGAAAGAAGCAGAAGCCCAGATAAAACGGGCTGAATGGAAAGTTGAAAGTTCAAGGGTGAATCTTGAAAAAGCATATCTCAATACTATTAATACAGCATCATGGAGAACATTATATGAATAAGAAAAAAATTTTAATTCTTGCAATTGCAGCACTTATAATTACAGCTGTAGTTATATGGGTAGTTATACCGAAAAGTTCATCTTCTTCTGAGACAGAAACTGCTGCTGCTCTGCAGGGAGTTGAAGCAAAACCAGGCTCAGTTGCCATAAAGGTTGAAGGACCATCCGTTGCTGAGCCCTACAGGATACAAAGTGTCCGGGCTCAGATGGAAGGCATTATTGTATTTGCAATTGACGAAGGAGAAAAGGCGGCAAAAGGCGATATACTTATAAAACTGGACAGGAACGACAGTTTAACAAGCCTTAAACAGGCTCAGCTCAATGTATCAAAGGCAAAACTTACCAGAGACAAAAACAGGGAACAGCTGAGAAAAGCTGAGACCGATTTAGAAGGGAAAAAGAAACTTCTTTCCAGCGGTGCACTGTCTGAAGATCAGGTTACTTCTGCCGAAGATGCTGTGGATACTGCGAGGTATGCCCTGCAGGCTGCAGAACTTGATCTTAACCAGGCTGAACTGATGGTCGGCATAGCTCAAAAAAATCTGGAGAATACAACGGTGAAATCTCCCTTTGACGGGGTAGTACTCTCATCCCCGTTTATTCCCGGAGATCTTGTCAGCAAGGGAACTGCTCTTGTTACCATTGCCGACATATCAAAAATCAAGCTTACAGCAGAAATCGATGAGTTTGACATCGGTAAGGTAAAAGAGGGGTTGAAGGTCGCTATTACCAGTGATGCTTTGGGTGATACATCCCTTACTTCAACAGTAGACAGTATAAGTCCGGCGGCAGAGATCGTAAACAACATTTCGATATTCAAGGTATCTACTGTTGTTGATAATACAGAATCAGCTCTTAAACCCGGAATGAGTGCAGATATTTCTATCCTTATTCAAAGAGACAAGGGGCTTGTCGTTCCCAGCAAAGCTGTCTCCCATATCAGAACACGGAGTTACATAAAGGTATTTGAAGATAACGAAATCAAGACAAAGCGGGTAACAACCGGTGCAGATGACGGTATAAATATTGTTGTTCTTGATGGTCTTGAGGAAGGCGATGTCGTTGTAGTTGAACAGGCTGCAGGATTCTCTCTTTCAAACCAGACTGATTCTGCCGGAAGTTCGGTAATTCCAATTTCTGTTCCCGGAGTCAGAAAATGATCAAGATAAAGAATCTTTCCCGTTACTACCAAATGGGACCGACAACAGTAAAGGCTATCGATGATATTGACCTTTCTATCGGAGGGGGTGAGTTCGTATCGATAATTGGTCCAAGCGGTTCGGGGAAATCAACATTGATGAATATCATAGGATGCCTGGACAGCCCTACTTCAGGGACATACACTCTGGCAGGAGAAGAAACAGCAGCACTGAGCAAAGACATGCTGGCAGAAATCCGAAACCGTCATATCGGTTTTGTGTTTCAAAACTTCAACCTGCTCCCCCGGGAGAGTGCCGTTGAAAATGTTGAACTTCCCCTTATATACGCCGGAGTTCCGGTAAAAGAACGTCGGCAGAGGGCATTGGAGATATTAAAGCGTGTTGATCTTGAAGGGAGAGAATTCCATCTTCCCAATGAGCTCTCCGGCGGACAGCGGCAGAGAGTTGCCATTGCCAGAGCCCTTGCAGTGAATCCGAAGATCTTACTTGCTGATGAACCGACAGGAGCTCTTGACACAAAGACCGGAGCTCAGATCATGGATCTTTTCAGAGAACTTCAATCTGAAGGGGTGACATTGATTATGGTAACCCATGACAGGGATGTAGCAGCTCAGGGAAAGAGAATAGTAGAAATAAGGGATGGTCATATTTTAACTGATGTACCTGCGGAGGAATGGGAGAAATGAAAACATTTAAATTTACTGAATCACTGAAGATGTCTCTCCGCAGCATTACTTCAAATAAAATTCGCTCCTTCCTTACCGCTTTGGGTGTTATGATTGGAGTCGCAGCAGTTATAACACTGGTTGCCCTCGGTAACGGATCACAGAAAGCTGTTGAGACCAGCCTCCAATCTCTAGGGTCCAACCTGCTTATCGTTTACTCCGGACAACCCAAAGGACCGAGTCTTGTCAGACGCAATACCACAAATATTGCACCGGCATTGAGTAAAGATGATCTTGAGTTTATAAAAAGCCTGCCGGAATCCATGGTGCTCCATGCTGCTCCGGAATCTTCAGCCTCAGGGCAGGTTAAGTACGGTAATACCAATACAGGAGCCACAGTTGTAGGAACCGATACAGGTTATGCAGCAATTAGAAATTTCCATCCTATCTATGGCAGTTTTTTCACACAAAGTGATATTGATGCCAGAAAACCGGTGGCAGTAATAGGTTCCCAGGTCTATAAGGATCTCTTTGATAGCGGATTCGACCCTCTAGGGCAGAAAATCAGGATCAATGGTATTGGATTTAAAGTTATCGGCATTATGGAAGAAAAAGGCTCATCTTCAACAGACACACAGGTCTTTATACCCATTTCCACCTTCCAAAAGTATATTTCCGGATCCTCAAAGTATGCGCTTATAAATATCCAGGCAGCAAATCTTGAAACGATGAGGGAACTTCAAAAGTTTATAGAGGATGAACTCCTGCATATGCACAGGATTGCAAGTATGGATGCAGCAGATTTTTACATTGCTAACCAACTTGATCTATTAAGTACCATGGAAGGGGTAGCAGGAACGTTTACCCTCCTCCTTGCCAGTATTGCAGCAATCAGTCTTATTGTTGGAGGAATCGGGATTATGAACATCATGCTGGTTGCAGTGACGGAGCGAACCAGGGAAATAGGAATCAGGATGTCTCTCGGAGCAAAATCAAAGGATATTCTCAGCCAGTTTCTTACAGAGGCAATCATACTTTCTGTAGGAGGCGGGTTAATAGGTATATTCATAGGAATTAGTGCTGCATACGGCGCTAACCGCTTTGGAGGGATGGCTTCTGTTATATCAGTTCAGTCGATACTGCTGGCCTTTGGTTTTGCAGTAATAACAGGATTGTTTTTCGGAGGATATCCCGCTTACCAGGCTTCTAAACTCGACCCGATAGAAGCATTACGCTACGAATAAAATATTTGAGGAGAAATAACATGAAAAAAATTATTGTAATTGCACTTTTGGTTCTGGTCCCCCTGGGAACAGTAATAGCTCAGACATCACCTGATGATCCGGCCCTAATTAAAGCAAAGGAGGAAACTGCTGTGGTTTTCGATCTGGGAAGGATGTTCGGGTATCTGAACACTATGGTTTCAGAGGAAAAGAAGCTTGCACTTTCAGATGAGCAAATGACGATCCTTTATTCAATTATGGAAACACTGCTCCAGAAAGAACGTGTTGAACCTGATACTGCAGATGAAATGCTTGTGAGAATAGAGGATGAAATCCTTACCCCTGACCAGCTTATGTACACTGACCAGCTTGCAATTGAAAAATTGGAATCCCGGACTCCGGGAGCAGGCGGAGGCAGCGGAGGCGGACAGATTACAAACTATATCGCCGGGGGAGCATTCAATCCCATGAAGGATCCTTCGAAGAATATGGGTAAAGACTTTGATACATTCTTTACATACCTCGTGAAGGAGCTGGGAAAGTAAAGACACTACAAACGAAAAGG
>QNBL01000351.1 GCA_003641695.1 Spirochaetota bacterium | reverse complement strand
TCCTTTTCCCAACGGGGATATCTTGTTACTCCCTGGCCAAGCTCCATGCCGTTATAGGGATCTACAACGACAGCTCTTACACTGTCGGATCCAAAATCAATTCCCAATACCAATTTTTTACTCAAACCAACACTCCTTTAAGTCTGTCATAGTAGAAATAGTAAATTAAAAATAAATATTAGACAATATCACTGGTAAAATGATATATTTTTCTACTATGAACGATGTATTTAAAAGAATTGAGTCTATCGGAGTTCTTCCGGTGGTAAAAATCACGAGCGCTGGCGACTCAGAGAACTTGGCCGCGTCACTTCTTGCAGGGGATCTTCCTGCAGTGGAAATTACTTTCAGAACTGATGCTGCCGCAGAATCGATAGCAAGAATAAGGAAAAAGTTTCCTGACATACTAATCGGAGCCGGTACGGTTCTTACCCCAGACCAGGTTGACAGTGCAGTGGATGCAGGGGCAGAGTTTATTGTGGCTCCGGGGTTCAATCCGAGGATAGCAGTTTATTGTGCAAAGCTGGAGATCCCCTATATCCCCGGAGTCAACTCTCCAAGCCAGATAGAACTGGCTATGGAACACGGGTTGAATGTTTTTAAATTCTTTCCGGCAGAGGCCATGGGAGGTATCAAGATGCTGAAAAGTCTTGCAGGACCTTACCCGGGCTTAAGATTCATCCCTACAGGGGGAATATCCCCGGATAACCTTCTTGGTTATCTTTCCCTGCCCTCGGTTCTGGCTTGCGGCGGCAGCTGGATTTCCCCTTCTGCAATGATATCTGAAGGACGTTTTGACGATATTGCCAAGATAGCATCCCGGACTGTTTCAGACATTCTGGGATTCCATCTTTCCGGGGTGAGTCTGGGTTCAACGGATCAAAATGCAGCAGAACCGGTTCTTGATTTTTTTGCATCAACCTTCCTTTTAAACAAGAATGAAACTGCAAATACTTTTAACGCTGGAACCATGATAGAGATAGAAAAAAAGAAGCAGAATTATTCAACCGGTTTGATACTAAAAGTAAACAGTATTCTCCGGGTAAAAGCCTTTTTGGACCGGAAGAAAGTAGGCTATATACAGAATGAAGAAAAAGAGATCATTTTGGATGAACGAAAAAGCGGCTTTGTGATAAAACTCAGACAGGAGGAGTAGATTTATGACACATAAAATAAAGAGGGTTCCGGGGCTTAAGACTGCACAGCTGATAATTTACAGTGTTATCATTGTTATGTTTTCCACTCTGGGGGTTCTGTATTTCTTCAATCTCTCACAACTAAGGGAGACGATTGAGCGTAACAATGAAGTTTCCGTCTCGTTTTCTGCGGATATTTTAAATATAAAAAGTAGTTTGGGGTACGGTGGTTTTATTCATAACTTCAAGAATTATGTTCTCCGGGGTCAGTCAAAGTACTACGAAAGGTTGGTTCAAAATTATAAGGACCTGATAAAATACCTGGATCATTTGGAGGCGTCCTCTTTTCTCACCGATCTGGATCATCAGGATATTGCCGTAATACGGGATACCATTGAGAAGTACAGAGATGCAGCGGAGAAGATTAAGCCTCTTGTAGAATCGGGGAAATCTGTTTCCTTTATCGACGGAGTTGTAAAAATAGACGATACCCCTGCAATAGGGGCATTTAAAAAACTTGATCGGAGTTACCGGACCCTTATCAATGATGCAACAAAATCTCTAAGGGCCAGTCTGTTACATACCCTTTTGATTTTTGCGGTCCTTGTAAGTGCTGCTTCACTTCTTTTCATAGTTATTCTTGTTTTAATTTTTAAAAGATTAACACGTCAGATAGGCAATATTACAGCGGTAACCAGGATTATGGTGGAAGGGGATCTTTCCAAAGAGATAACAGTAATTCCAAATGATGCCATTGGAGATATGGCTGAAAATTTTAACAAGGCCATAGAGTTCCTTAGGACAATCATAATCGGCGTAAAAGAGACGGCGAATACAGGGCAGCGTCTGAATGCGACCCTTCAGGAGATGCTGGAGCAGGCAGAAAATTCAGTGGCGGAAATTTCGAATTCCATGGAATTAAATCTGGCTAGTACCAGTAAGCAGAATATGCAGATCAGCGAAGTATCATCGGCTTTGGAGGAGATTTCTGCAAATACGTCAAGCTTTTCGAAGCAGATAACGATGCAGTCAGACAGTATCAGTCAAACTTCTGCAGCCGTTGAACAAATGGCGGCTTCTATCCAGAATGTTGCAAAAATTGTGGATTCCAGAACACATTTAACTGGTGAACTGCTTAAAATTACCAGAGAGGGTAACGAAAAAATGGAGGATACCAACAGCATCGTTCAGGAAGCTGTACGGAGTATCGGGCTCATGCAGGAGATGATTGAGGTGATCAATGGTATTACCTCCCAGACCAACCTGCTGTCCATGAATGCTGCAATAGAAGCTGCCCATGCCGGAGAGGCAGGGAAGGGGTTTTCTGTTGTAGCTGATGAGATTCGCAAACTGGCAGAATCTACAGCGGAAAATGCTCATGAAATATCAGATTCACTGAATAACCTGAT
>QNBL01000350.1 GCA_003641695.1 Spirochaetota bacterium | reverse complement strand
TTACAATAAACTCAGTATAAACAATGATTTTACCGAATACGGTGTCATTACAACAGGTCTTGGAGGGAATTACTACCTTGAAAATGCAGGGGATCTGGAAGTAAAGCCTTCTCATCTTCATATTGGGGTGTATCCTGTTCCGGTAGATCTGATAAAAAAATTAACGGACAGGGTCAGGCAGGTTATTGTCATTGAAGAGGGGTATCCATTTGTGGAAAGGATGATGAAAGGAATTCTTTCAACTTCCATTCCTGTTCACGGAAAACTGGATCGCAGTGTTCCTCCTGCAGGAGAATTAAACCCTGAAAATGTACGTAGTGCTATTGGTCTTGAACCGAAAGCGGTTAAGGGCGATGTTCCTGATCTGCCTGCAAGACCTCCACAGCTATGTAAAGGATGCCCTCATACTGATACCTTTACTGCGCTTAACCATGCAGTTGCGGACTTTACAGAAAGTATTGTTACCAGTGATATCGGTTGTTATGCACTTGGTGCTTTGCCGCCGTTGTCTGCAATAGAAACGCTCCTTTGCATGGGAGCTTCTGTGGGAATGGCACGGGGAGCCAGTGAGGCAGGACGGAAGAATGTCGTAGCAACCATAGGTGACAGTACCTTTCTCCATTCGGGAATAACTGCTCTGGTTGATGCGGCTTCTACAAACACCGACATGACTCTGATTATTATGGATAACAGCACAACTGCAATGACCGGAATGCAGGATACCATTGTATCCTCACCAAGAATTAAAGACATTGTTCTGGCCTGTGGCGTTGAACCTGAGCATCTCGTTGAAATAAAGGCTCTGCACAAACATGATGCAGAAAATACCGCGATAATCAAGAAAGAAATAGAGTATCACGGGTTATCCGTTATAATTGCTCTTCGTGAATGTATTCATATTGTCGGAAAGAAATAAAAAGGAGTCCTTGCATGAGTAATAAAGATTCTTACGATATAATTCTTGCTGGAGTAGGAGGGCAAGGTGTCCTCTCAGTAGCTGCTGTTGTTTCCCTGGCTGCATTAAAAGACGGGTACAAAATCAGGCAGTCTGAGGTTCATGGTATGTCACAGAGAGGCGGTGCAGTAGTTGCCAATATGAGGATCTCTCCCACTGATATTGAAAGCGACCTCATTCCCCGGGGGAATGCTGATGTCATTCTCAGCATGGAACCTGTTGAAGCTTTAAGATACCTTGACTATCTAAAACCTGATGGATCTCTTATCACTGCTGCAGAACCCTATGTAAATATTCCCGATTATCCGGATCTTGAGGAAATTTATGGTAAAATAAAGGCTCTTGATTCAAGCTTGATTATCCAAGCGAAGGATCTTGCAAAGGAAGCTGGATCGTTACGGGCTGTTAATATGGTTCTTGTAGGGGCCTTATCCAGTAAGATACCCGTTTCTTACGGTAAAATTAAAGAAGCAATTAATGAGATTTTCAGCAGAAAGGGACAGAAAATTGTAGATATTAATTTGAAAGCTCTTGAACTTGGACGTCAATAATGGAGGGAATGTGACTAAAACCAAACAGCTGAAACCGTTATTTTATCCCAAATCCATAGCAGTAATCGGAGCTACAAATAAAAAAGATAAAATCGGACATATAATTTTTTCCCGGCTTAAGCATTCCGGAGCAAGACTCTTTCCGGTACATCCGAAAGAAGCCGAAATAATGGGAGTTCCCGCTTATCCCACCATTGAATCGCTGCCTGAGAAGGTGGATCTTGCCATTACCACGATAAGTGCGGACAAAACGGTAAGCGTGATAAAAGCGTGTGCTGTTCATGGAGTAAAAGCTGCAATAATAGTTGCAAGCGGTTTTGGAGAAATAGGGGAAGAGGGAAAGAAACTGGAAAAAGAGCTTAAGGTTATTCATGATGAGTACGGATTAGAGATTCTCGGCCCGAATACCCTTGGGATTTTTCTTCCTGAAACCGGTCTTGATACAATATTTGTTGAGCATGGAGACAAAGCGCTTGCAGGCGGCGGCAGCGTTGCTTTTATAACCCAGAGTGGTTCTGTTGGTACCGAGGCTCTCGGTGTTGCCAGTAATACAGGCTACGGTATGCGGGCCTTTGTTGGACTTGGAAACAAGATTCTGCTTAATGAAACCGATTTTCTTGAATATTTCCATGAGGATAAAAAAGTTAATTGTATTGCCATATACGCTGAATCGATCGATGATGGTAAGGTTTTTCTGGAGAAAGCAAAGGTAATAGCACAAAAAAAAGCTATAATCGTGCTGAAAGCGGGGAGATCCGCTGCCGGGCAGCATGCTGTCAGTTCTCATACAGGTAAACTTGCCGGTTCTGACAGGGTAGTAAACGGAGCGTTTCATCAGTATGGTATACAGAGAGCTTTTGACGAAGAAGAGATCTGTGATGCATCGAAAACCCTTTCCATGCTTCCGCTGCCGGAGGGTAACAGAGTGGCAGTCATAACTGCTGCCGGCGGTTATGGAGTTATGTGTACCGACTATATTGAGCAGAAGTATCCCCGGGCTGATCTGAAGATGGCGGAATTAGACAAGAATACCAGAGAAAAGATCA
>QNBL01000349.1 GCA_003641695.1 Spirochaetota bacterium | reverse complement strand
TATTCATAGAATCCTCCGGGAAAAAAAGCTGAATATGTATCATAAAGCTATTGAACAGAATCCTGCTTCCGTTGTTATTACCGATACAGAAGGGAATATAATTTTTGTGAATCCTGCCTTTTTGCACATAACCGGATATCGGAATGAAGAAGTAATCGGGCAAAATCCTCGGGTATTAAAATCCGGAGAGCAGTCAAAGGAATTCTATAAAGAGCTTTGGAATACCATTCTTGGAGGAAAGATCTGGAGGGGGCAGTTTCACAATAAAAAAAAGGATGGAACACTCTATTGGGAATTTGCTTCCATAAGCCCCATTACCGAAGCAGATGGCACTATTACGGGATTTATTGCTGTTAAGGAAGATATAACCTCTCAGGTTGAAGCAGAAGAGGAATTGAAACGGATAAACACTCAGCTTAAGAAAACTCAATCATCCCTGGTTATGGAGGAAAAACTGGCATCGATAGGAAGACTTGCTGCAGGAGTAGCTCACGAAATTAACAATCCCATTGGATTTGTTTCCAGTAACTTTCGGACCATAAAACGGTACTATGAGAAATACAGTATCTTTATCAATGAACTAAAAAACCTGGAATCTCCTACAAAGGAGCAAATCGACTCTTTAATCGAAAAAAACAAATTGGATACTATTCAGGAAGATATGAATGACCTGTTATCCGAGTCCGAGGAAGGTTTTGAGAGGGTTATTAATATTGTAAACAGCCTGAGAAATTTCTCCCGGGTGGATCAGGTTGATGACAAAGTAAAATACCAGATAAACGATGGTATTGCCACAACATTGACAGTAGTCAAAAACCAGATCAAGTATAAAGCGGATGTTGAAACACAGTTTGGGGATGTCCCCTCCATTTACTGCAACAGCAGTCAAATAAATCAGGTCATCCTGAATATCATCATTAATTCTGTTCAGGCAATCGCATCAGAAAATAAAGGAGAAAGGGGTACGATTACTATACGAACCTTTAGCGAAGGAGGTTTTGTCTGCTGCAAAATTGAGGATAATGGTCCGGGTATTCCGGACACAGTACTGCCGGATATATTTGAACCGTTTTTTACAACAAAACCGGTCGGGGAAGGGACAGGGCTCGGATTGAATATTTCGTACGATATTATTGTTAATAAACACGGCGGAGAGCTCACTGCAGGAAACAATCCATCCGGCGGAGCATATTTTTTAATAAAGTTGCCTATAGGCGAGGGGGAAAAAGTCAATGGAACTAACTAATAAAATTCTGTGTGTTGATGATGAAGATTCTATATTACGCTCCCTCAGACGGTCTTTTTTTGATGAAGATATCGAGATAACCGGTGTTACAAGCGGCAAAGAGGCATTGAAGTTTTTGCAGAATAATGAAGTAGATATAGTGCTATCCGATTACCTCATGCCTGAGATGACAGGATTGGAACTTCTTGAAGAGATAAAAAAGCAGCATCCTGCACTTATCAGAATCATGCTGAGCGGTTATGTTGAACAGGATGCAATTTTTTCTTCCCTTTTCAACTACACAGGGATGACTTTTTTTTCAAAACCCTGGGACGAAGAGAGGTTACAGAAGAGAATACATGAACTTCTCTCTTATAAAAAGGCTGTTTCCCAGGAAACTGTATGGACTGCTATTAATAATGGATTCCCATTTTCTTTTTCCAGTGCTTCTTTTGTTAGGAGCAGTTACTCACTTCTTGAGTGCGAACCGGCGGGGGATATAGAAAAGCTTGTACTTAACGATTGTGTAACCTATCTTAAATTACTTCATCTTGCTTATTCTGATTTTACGAATAACAAAAAAACCCTTTCTATCAAGGACCTTTTGGATATATCAGGAAAGGAGTACATGGAAGCAATTATAACTCGGGAATGGGAACAGGCAGATTTTTACCGAAAATACCTTTATGTTTCATTGACCATGACTACTTCCCTGTATGAAAAAGGATACCGCCTCTTTTTTAACCAAAATCCGGTTCCCCTTCCCGATCATGTCTCATTAATCCAAATTGACTGGATAATTCTTGCCTCTCTATCCGGAAGATATTTCCAAAAAAAGACAGAACAGATTAAAGAGTACGGCAGGTATTCAGCACCAGAAACTGATGTTACGCAACTGGTACAGGTGATCATAAAACTTTGGCATTTACCGGAACAATTATTTACCTTTTATAAAAACTGGAAAGCAATTACTCTTGAATCTTCGTATGAAACTCCCGCCGAACGGCAGGTATGGACCTTAAAAGTACTGATGGAAACAGTCGATTTTTTCATTTTTAATGGAAAAAACACAGAACCTCCCTCGTGGTGGCCCGGAGAAAAAGATGTGTATACTGCCCTCTACGAACTGATGCAGGTTACCATGAAGTCGCTGCTTTCAAGAGAGCAATAAGGTTATCAGCATCCCAGGGTTTTGCCATAACATCGAGAATATTGTCCCTGTATTGCTTTATTGTAATACATCTGCAAAACCGGAGCAACCGATTTTAAAGAAAAAAACCATTCATACCACATCATACTTGACCAGAGTGAATCCGGCAGGTAGAGTTA
>QNBL01000095.1 GCA_003641695.1 Spirochaetota bacterium | reverse complement strand
GACCCTGGGCCAGGATTGATGATAATGATTTGATATACCTAAATGAAAACTTTAAGTACAAAGCGATATGCGACGAAATAGAACGGCTGCACAAGAAGGGACAGCCGGTACTTGTGGGTACAGTTTCCATCGAAAAATCGGAACATATTGCCAAACTTCTTACAAAGAGAGGTATTCGGCATAACGTACTGAATGCCAAGAACCATGAACGGGAAGCTCTCATTATTGCCGAAGCAGGCTCTAAAGGCGCCGTTACCATCGCTACCAATATGGCTGGACGGGGTACCGATATTAAGCTGGGAGGCAATCCGGAGTTCAGAGCAAAAAGAAAATGCGGTACCGATGCAACCCAGGAGGAGTACCGGAAAGTTTACGGGGAAGAGTATAAAAAGTGGCGCAGCGACTATGAGGAGGTTAAAAGTTTTGGAGGGCTGTATATACTTGGTACCGAGAGACATGAATCAAGACGTATCGACAACCAGTTAAGAGGGCGCTCAGGAAGGCAGGGAGACCCGGGACAGTCAAGGTTTTTTCTTTCCCTGGATGATGACCTGATGAGGCTTTTTGCACGGGACAATCTGAAATCCCTTATGGCAAAAGCCGGTATGAATACCGGAGAGCCCCTTTATCATTCCCTTATAAACAAAGCAATTGAGCGTGCCCAGGGAAAGGTTGAGGAAAGAAACTTTGAAATAAGAAAACATCTGCTTGAATACGATGATGTACTGAATGAACAGAGACGTTTTATTTACGAACAGCGGGACTCCATCCTGGAAGATCAGGATCTGGTAAAAAGAGTTCTGAATGCCGTAGAAGAGATCGTTGAGGATCTTGTAGAGGAGTTTTTCTCCAGCAAAGAGGACTTCAACAAGGCCGGGGAAACCCTTGCACAGGAACTCAAGGAAAATTTCTTCTACAGCCTTAAACTAACCCCTGATCAAATTAAAGAGCTGGGAGAAGAAAAAACATCGGAAGCGGTTTTTTCAGAATTGAAAGAGAGTCTTTTCGAGAAAGTAGAAAAGGTTGGCCAAAAACAGTTTAATGACTTTATTAAGTTTCAATACTTAAAGAATATAGATAACCGTTGGCAGGAACATCTAGAAATACTCGAAGCCCTCAGAGAAGCAGTATACTTAAGATCCTACGGTCAGAAGAATCCGCTTCTTGAATACAAACTGGAAGGCTTTGATATCTTTGACAAGCTGGTAATGGATATCAAGACGAACATTGCCAGAATGATCATGAAGGTACAGATATCAGAATCACCTGCGGAAAAATACAGAGGCCGGGGGGTAAGAGGAGCTACTGCAAAACATAGCGAAGTAAGTCAGTTTGGGACCGGAGGCGGGAATGCTCCATCAGGTTCAAAGCCCGCAGGAGCTCAAGTTGTCAGGACGTACCCGAAGGTGGGCAGAAATGATCCCTGCCCATGCGGCAGCGGGAAAAAGTACAAGTACTGTCACGGTAGATAAAACTACTTGTAAAGATATCCTCCAAGAGGATTTACGGGGACATAGTTCTTATACAGAGAAAAATGAAGATGCGGTCCGGTGCTTCGCCCGGTACTGCCCATAAGGCCTATTTTCTGTCCCTGGCTTACCCTCTGCCCCTTTCGGACAAGAATCTTGTCAAGATGCCCGTACAGGGACTGATACCCCCTTTCATGCCTGATTACAATGTAGTTCCCGTACCCCTGAGGATGATTCGCAACAACAACAACAGTACCGGACATGGATGCCCGGACAGGGGTACCTATCCTGTTGGCCAGGTCTATACCGTAATGCATTCTCCTCGTACCGGTAAAAGGATCGATCCTGTATCCGAAAGGAGAGGTTAGTCTTCCCCGGGTGGGATATATAAAGAGAGTTCCGGTTGCTTTCTTGTACTCATAATCGCTGATTCTGGCACCCGGAATAAATATATTTGTTCCCGGTTCAATAATCTCTGATTCAAGATCATTGGCATCAAGAATTGCGTTTAACGGCACCTGATATTTTCCTGATATTTTCTCCAGGGTATCACCCTTTCTTACGGTATAGGGGATACCGTCGATATCCGGAATTTTAAGGGTATTTCCGGGAATAATCCTTCTTACGTTACTTATTTTGTTGAAACTTATCAATGTCCCTTCATCGAGGTTGTACCTCTTCGAAATACCGGATATTGTATCCCCGGGTTTGATAACATAGGAAAGCGTTTTGACAACAGGAATTACAGCTGCTGATACAGCAGAAACATCACCTGATCCCTGTCCATCAAAGGTTAATGTAGCATATGAGAGCATGGAATCAGTTACCGGTTCCCCGTTGACTTCCAGTGCAATATCCAGATTCTTTACCGGATATACACGCAGGAAATACGCCAGAAGAGCAAAGACAGGAATCATGATGAGAACTGCGGCTGTTATCTTGAGACTGTACCCTTTCTTCAGATCAAATGATAAATGAAAGGACTTCCTGCGTTTGCTGACTTTGTTTACCAGCATTAGGTGAGGTTCGTTTTCTTTTACCAATCGCTTATCCGGAGTAGTTTTCACTTTTAGAATCCCTGTTGAATACAATGTTTTGTTCATAATGTATTTTACATATCGACAATTTCCCATCTTCATATTACTATAAATTGATCAATAGTTTTACCCGGGAGAATGAATGCCGAACCAAAAAACAAGGTTTATTATTTTTGCAGCCCTGACGGGGGTGTTTATCCTTCTGATACTGCTCAGGTATGTCGAAATAATGATAATTTCCCCCTCTGTTCAACCCGTATACAGCCCTCAAAAGAACGTCATTGAACGGGGGCCGATTCTTGACCGGAACGGCAGAATCCTGGCGATACAAACAAGGCTTAATTCTGTAACCGCCTGGATACCATCCATAAAGGACAAGAAAAAAACAGCCCGGATTCTGGCAGAGGAACTTGGTCTCAAGGCATCGGATATTCTAGAGAGCTTTAACAAACGTTCCGGATTCTTGTACATCAAACGCAAAATAACTCCTACAGAAAATAAAAGTATTGAAAAAATGATTAATGACGGGGATCTACCGGGCATAACTCTGGAACCGGAATACGGAAGAAACTATCCGGAAAGACAGCTTACAGCACATCTTACCGGGTTTACAGGTATTGATAATATCGGACTGGACGGCATCGAATTAATGTATAATGATATCCTGTCCCCGCAGCCGGAAGCTGATCAGGAAACAACATACGGGAATCAAATTTTTCTGACTATTGACCTTAACATACAGTATATGGCTGAAAAAGTTGCCAGAGCAGCCTATAAAAAGTACAAAGCCGATGATGTAATGATTTTGATGATGGATGCGAAAACAGGAGAATTCCTTGCCTATACATCTATTCCGGAATTTGATCCGAATACATTTACCACTGCTTCTGAAAGTGGTAAAGAGAACAGACCCGTAACGTACGCATATGAACCCGGATCGGTTTTCAAAATATTTTCCCTGGCTTCCATGATGGAAATAGGCGGAATTACCCGGAACAGCCATTTTTACTGTAACGGCAAATACGAAAAACAGTTTCCTGATGAAACTGTAGTAATTAATTGCCTGGGAATCCACGGAGATGTAACTCCCCAGACTATTATTCAGTATTCCTGTAACTCCGGTGCAGCTTACGCTTCCGAGACTGTTTCGATCCTTGATTTCTACCTGAAACTAAGTGACTTCGGATTCGGATCCAGGACAGGGCTTCCCCTGCCGGGAGAAACTATCGGCATCCTTAAAAAACCCGAAAATTGGTCAGGAAGGACTAAACCAACCATAGCAATTGGACAGGAGATTTCTGTGTCTGCAGTACAGATGATTACTGCTGCCACAGCCATAAGTAACGGCGGGACGCTGCTTAAACCCCACATAATAAAAAAAATTGTCTCTCCGGAAGGTAAACTGATAAGGGAAGTTGTCCGGACCCCGGTTAGAAACGTTATCGGAAGTTCTGTTGCACAGGCAATTCTTGAAGATATGGAAACAGCTACTCGGCCTACAGGTACTGCAAGAAGACTTCAGATTGAAGGATTGAGGATTTCAGCAAAGACAGGAACCGCCCAAAGGATAGATCCTGAAACCGGGAAATACTCAAAAAACGCATTTGTCGCTTCAACCATGGCTATCTTGCCTACCAATGATCCCCGGGTAATTATTTATGCCGTAATAGATAATCCTAAAGGACCTGAGTTCTACGGGGGAAGAATTGTAGCTCCCATGGTAAAAGAGCTGGTAGAGGAGATTGTCCCAATTCTGGGAATAAGAAAAACTACAGATAAAGTTATAGAACATCCCGGAAAGGTAAGAATAGCCCTGCCCCGGCACATAGAACCGGGGTCATCACTTCCGGACCTGACCGGGCTTTCTAAAAGGGAACTTCTCCCCCTCTTTTCCATAAAAGGAATTTCAGTCGAAATGGAAGGGGAAGGATGGGTAGTTTCCCAGACCCCTTCTCCGGGAACAGCACTCAAAGAGGGAACGGTAGTAAAACTTAAACTTAAATGAATTATTTAAAACAGAATTTGGCAGCATTGGAAAAAAACATACCGGAACTCTATAACAGCATGATCCCTATACTTGATGCAAGACAGGTGTTTGAAACAAAAGAAACCCCCGGCGGAGCTCTGACTGCACGCTACAAAGGGAAACTCCTCCATTCTGCCTATGATCCGGTAAAAGAAGCTGAAAGAACCATCCGGCGGACATTAGAATCTAATCCTGCTGTCTGTATCGTTGAGGGATTTGCCCTCGGCTATTATGTATCAGCAATTCTTACTCATTCAGAAGACACACTGGTTATAATAATAGATAACTCCATCGAACGGTTTCTTTCTGCATGTAAACTCCTGGATTTAAGGGACATACTGTTCTCGGAAAGAGTTATCTTCCTTATTGGAAGCAGCGAGGATGCCGTCTCCAGCGTACTCCGGGCAGCTCCCCCGGGGGAGATTAAAATCCTCAGAAACAGGAACCTTGTAAATATTGAAGCTGATTACTTTAATGCGGTCGAAAATGCTATTAAGCGTTTTGCAAACCGTCAAAAGGTAAATAACGCTACACTTAATAAATTCGCCCATATCTGGATAAGAAACCTCATCAGTAACATAAAGGTTCTTCCCGAAGCCGGCAGTATTGAGATTCTGGAAGGAATTTTCGGAACGTTCCCCGTGCTCCTTCTTGCAGCAGGCCCATCGTTAACCGGTCTGCTCCCCAGGATAAAGCTCTATCGGCAACGGTTTGTTTTAGTTGCAGTGGATACAGTTATGCGGGCATTGAACGAAGCAGGAATTACACCCGACTTTCTGGTAGTCATTGACCCGCAATACTGGAACGTCCGTCATCTGGACAGGGTTGATTTGAGCAAAACCATTCTTGTTTCCGAATCCTCAACTCATCCTGCGGTGTTCAGGAAGGGGCACGGGAGACTCTTCTTCGCTGCTTCCCTCTTTCCGCTGGGACAGTTCATGGAGAGTTTTACCGGGGAAAGACGGCAGCTTGGAGCAGGAGGTTCGGTAGCGACTTCTGCCTGGGACCTTGCTCACATCCTGACAAAAGGGCCGGTATACTGCTGCGGACTTGATTTAGGTTTTCCGGACAGGGAAACCCATTACAGAGGAAGCTTCTTTGAAGAGAGAGCACATATGATGTCAGGAAGATTCTCTTCGGCAGAAACAGCGGCATTCCAGGCTTTAACAGGTGCTTTCCCTTTCTTCATGCAGAACAACTCAGGCGGTAAAACCCTTACCGACAGCAGACTGGTTATTTATAAACAATGGTTTGAAGAAAGACTGAAGCAATCTCCTGAAAAGAAAACCTTCTCCCTTTCTCCAAAGGGGATCAGAATCGATGGAATTGACTTTACAGATGCAGAAAAGCTGCTTGATTCCCCCCCGATACGGAACACGATTGACCGTATACTCGGCACAATACCCCCTGTCCCGGAAAAAATACAGAAAACCCTGTATGAAAAATTGCTTGTGGGCTTAACAATTCTAACCCAGGATCTAAATGAACTGTCCCTTACGACACAAGGCAGCATAGACATAATCAATCAGTATACCGAAGGCGGCAGCAACGTAACCCTGAACAAGGTCCTCAATACCCTGGATAAAAATGACAAACGTATTGTCCAGCTGCAGAGCAAAAATATCTCCGGTTTTCTTATCCAGTCAATACTCCAGGAAACGTTAACCAAAAGCAGCAGAGCAAACTCCCTGGAGGTTTCAAAAAACCTTTACTGCAAGATAAAAGAAGCTGCAGATTATCACCTTACATTAATCAAACAATACTCAGAAAACTGTTAAGTCTTCCGGGAAACAGCCGATCTTGTATAGTGTAAAGACTGATGGTATTGGTCTTGAAGAATATATTTTTTTTAACGGTGTGCGTAAACGTCCAGGCACACCGTTTTTCTTTATCTAACTTGTTATGTTGTAAGCACTTATATTCGGTGTAACCATTTGTGTAGCCATTTCAATTGAAGGATTTTTGATATGGGACGATACAAAAAACCCTATTCTCTCTATTCAAGGGAAATGAAGAATGGACAAAAAGTATATTACTACAGAACATATGACGAGGATGGCAACCGAACTTCAGGTATTTCCACCGGACAAACAACACTTTCTGCAGCAAGATCTTACTGTGATAAATTATGGAAGAAAGATGAGCTTGTTCCCAAAAAAAGTACAACTTTCGTAGAACTCGCAGAAGACTTCTGGGTATGGGGAAAATGCAAGTACATAGCCCGTGCCAATACATACGGGAAGAAGAGTATTTCTCCTGACCATGCATATACGGAGCGTGGTTATCTTGTAAATCGGATACTCCCCTATTTTAGAAATTATAAATTGACCTCGATAAAAACAAAGGTGATCGAGAATTATATAATCTCCCTTAAAGCACAGGGGGAACTGGCTGACGGATCAATAAACCATATAATAAAAATACTGAAAATCATGTTTGCGGAAGCTAAACGCAGAGATCTTATATACAAGGATCCATGTGAGAATATCCCGTATATAAGATCAAAAGGTAAGGAGAGAGGTATTCTGTCACTCGAAGAAACCAGACTCCTATTTACAGGCAATGCTCTTGATAGAGTTTGGGACAATGACATAGTTACGTACACTTTTCATCTATTTTCCGCATCAACCGGGTGTAGAAGAGGAGAAATTCTCTCGTTAAAAAATGCTAATGTACATAAAAACTATGTTGAAATTACAAAATCATTTGGACAAATATCCGGAGTAAAAGAAATCACAAAAACAAAAGAAAGCCGTCTTGTTCCTATTCCCACGATAACATCAGAATGGATAAACCGAATCAAAGGAGATGATCCCGAATATTTTCTGTTCTCAAAGACAGGCGGTATAACTCCCTACCCACCCATCTTGTACTTACATTGTTTTATAAAGCTCTGGAGAAGATTGGAATTACTTCCGATATAAGGAAAGCTCGAAATATAACCTTCCACAATGATGTCGAAGAAATATCTATTTAGCTTTTCTCTTAATGAAATTATGATCCCAATCTCTTCATACATGATGATAGTTAATGCCTCCTATTACTCCTATGGGTCTAACGTCTAAGCTCACTGGCAGCAATGGAGCGCAGCGAAATTGTTGTCCAGTGCAGTGCCTCACTATGTGGTTATCTATGGCAGCTGGCAGTATACTATCTCTGTAGGTACTTGCCCTTTATATTTTCGTTGAAAAATTGGTCATATTCCTCTTTGGAGATTTCGGATGGATTGTTAAAACTCTCATCGACGAAATCTCTGAAGGAAAGTACTCCCCCTTGTTCAAGGTGCCGCGCATACCCGCTTACTGCTTCAAGAAAAGAGCAGTTCCCGTTGCGCAACTTATTTATGTCATTGGCCGCAATAACAAACGGAATATGAAACCGTTTTCCTTCACTGTCAAGTTGAGAAAGCCAACGGCGATTTCTTAGGTACAAATAGTAATTCAAAAAGGAAACCGTAAATGCCAACTCTTGTACAACCACCACTCCATATACATTATTTATATCAGGCATGTTGGCAATCAAATCTGGAGGCAGCGAGCTCAAAGTCTCTTGGTTAACAATGCGGAAATAAGTTTGAATTATCTGCAACAATCCTTTCCGTTTTTCTTTAGGTAGATGCCTGTATTCATCTTGACCAGGGTACTCTACGCCTACTTTGCTTAGCAGATCCTCTATTAGTTTTGCATTAATGCCGCCACCTATTTTACCGATGGGTATGTATCCTGATTTAGCTTCTACCACCACAAGAGAATTCTTTTCAAAAAACAAGAGATCCGCTATCTCGTTACCGTTATTGTCAATCGTCTCAAGGGACTCTTTGCCGATGCTGGAGAATAGTCTACTAATTTGCTCTTCGTATGCCGTCCCAAGTGCCTTGCTGCGAAGATCAAGATTTTCTTTTGTTGCGGTCAAGTGCGGGTCTTTGAGATACGGTGATTCGAAAAACAAGAAAGGATAGCGAAGATTTTTTTCTACGAACAGGCCAAGATCCAGAACTTGATAACAATCCTCTGAGTATTTCAGCACTGGCGATTTCCAAATACGGGCAAAATTGTAGAGAGATTCGCTATCTCTGAACTGATAAGATCCACATGCACTCATTGATTCAAGGAATACCTTTAGCATACGATACGTTTCAGGTAAATTCTCAAATCCGTCTTTGATAAGATTTATCCTGTTGCTGAAGTCCCCTTCTGAATACCTGTGGTTGAGAAAAATGTATATTGAAAAAGCCAACTCCATGTACGCAGTAACTGGAAGTTCATATTTGTCCTCAAACAATTGAGAGGCTGTGTTTCCTTCGGCTTTTGAGAGTATCAATTCGATTAAGCGGTAATTCCTAATGAGATCGGACAAAGAAAGATGCGCCTTTGCGTTAACCAAATTCGTATGAAAGATAGCTGTAATGAGCTGAATAAGAGTCTCTTCATTCTCAATAT
>QNBL01000094.1 GCA_003641695.1 Spirochaetota bacterium | reverse complement strand
CCTCACCGAAAACGGTTTTGCCATCCCTGTCTTTTCGCGCGTACGCCCACTCTTTGGTGTGGTTACCTACCCATACACCTGAACCCATGCACGCAGGAGCAAACCAGCCACCTTCCTCGTTTGTCCAGTTGGTTATGATAAGATCCCGCTCCAGTTCAATGTTGTTCTCAGCAATGGTTCTCATAACCTCCAGAGCTCCAAGAACTCCGAGAATTCCGTCAAAACGTCCTCCGGGCTTTTGGGTATCAAAATGTGATCCGGTCAAAACAGCACCAAGTTCCCGTTTTTTACCCGGGCGGACTGCAAACATGTTTCCCATCTCGTCCACAGTTACTTCACACCCAACTTCCTTGTACCATTTCATAAGCAGATCCCGTCCGATTTTATCTTCGGGCGTTGCAGCACAGCGGATCAATCCCTTGTTCGGGGTTGCTCCGATCTTTGCTGATTCCTCTATTGCTTCCTGAAGCCTTTTGCCATTAATCCTTAATTTCCTTAAATCCATAGACCCTCCTTTGATATCATTTTAACAATTTTAACACACCCGCTTAATACGATGTCAATTTAAACTATATTTTATGAGTAATCTTTCTCTAACCTAACCCTGATTTCATGGATATTGATACACAATTTTCTTTGACTTGAGAAAAGTATCGCGGTATAATTGGATTTCACAATAAAGCAGAAACAAGCTAACCAAGGAGGAATATTGTGAGTAATTCTACGAGTATTGGGGTAAAAGAGGGTATTGATTTAAAACCCAAACAGGGCTACCTGGAGGAAACAGTACCCCCTTATACCCCTTTCATGGCAATGGAAGAAGCATCCAGATGTCTTTTGTGCTACAATCCGTTGTGCAGCGAAGGTTGTCCCGCCGGGACAAATCCCGGTGATTTTATCCGTGCAATACGATTTAAGAACTTTAAAGGCGCAGCCGAGATTATCAGGTCCAACAATATACTGGGAGGCGTATGTGCCCGGGTATGCCCTTACGAAAAGACATGTGAGGAAGCCTGTGCACGTTCGGGAATAGATACACCTATTCACATTGGACAACTGCAGAGGTTTGTTACCGATTACGAGAAAACCACCGGTTTCAAAGCGCTGGATCCCCCTCCTGCAACAAAGGAAAAGGTTGCAATGATCGGTTCCGGTCCTGCCTCTCTTTCAGCTGCTGCCACTCTGGCAATGAAGGGATACAAGGTAACGATCTTTGAAGAGAAGGAGAAAGCAGGCGGTGTTCTATCCTACGGTATTGTTCCTTCCCGGCTGCCTCAGTACGTGGTTGATGAAGAGATTGAGCATGTTACCGATCTCGGCGTTGAAATCAAACATAATACCAAAGTAGGACGTGATATTACCATCGATGACCTTAAAAACGAGGGATATGAAGCCTTCTTTATTGGTGCGGGAATGCAGGTATCAGCAACCTTCGATGTTCCCGGAAGCGATCTTGAAGGTGTAACAACTGCTCTTGAGTATCTTGCTGCAGCCCGATCTTCCGGAGGGAAGTCAGATATAGGAACCCATGTAGTCGTAATAGGAGGCGGTGATGTTGCTCTGGACTGTGCAACAACAGCCAGGCTCCTTGGAGCAGAACAGGTAACCGTCCTGTATAGGAGAACCAGAGAAGAGGCTCCTGCCAGCAGATTGGAGCTGTCACACGGTGAATCATTGGGAATCAACTTCGCCTACACATTTTCGCCTGCCGAATTCCAGGGCGAAAACGGAAAAGTAAAAATTGTTAAAGCAAACGGAACAAGAAGCAACTCGGCCATGAAACTGGAAGCTGACAAGGTAATATTTGCAATTGGCCAGAAACCGGAAGATATTTCCAAAGTTGTAAGCGATATTGGTCTTGACAGTAAGGGTTTCGTGGTAACCGATGACAAAGGTAAAACCAGTATTCCGGGGGTCTTTGTTGCAGGCGATGTTGCATCTGGCTCGGCAAAAACGGTTGTCCATTCTGTTCAGGGCGGTAAAATTGCTGCTGAAAGTATCGATGAATACCTTAAAAAAGGAGGAGAGTAAAATGGCAAAACATGCTGATCTTTCAATTGATTTCCTGGGCTTTAAATGTGAAAACCCGTTCTTTCTGTCTTCTTCCCCTGTCAGCAGCAGCTACGATATGTGCGCACGATTTCTGGATGCAGGAGGCGGCGGTGTATTTTATAAAACACTGACAACAACCATTCCGGAGGAATGTTCACCAAGGTTTGATGCTCAGCGTAAAGAGGCCACCCCCTTTATAGCCTTCAAAAACATGGAACAGACTTCTGACAAGCCGTACCAGGAGAACCTGGATATGATGAAACAGCTTAAAGAAGATTATCCGAACAAGCTTATCATCGGTTCCATAATGGGGATGGATGAAGATAACTGGGAACAGATGGCACGGGATGTAACCGCTACCGGAGTGGATATGATTGAACTTAACTTCTCATGCCCCCAGATGACCTATGAAGGGATGGGCTCTGATGTCGGAGCCAATCTTGAACTTATAGACACCTACGTAAAGGCTGCAAGAAGGGGCAGCCACCTGCCGCTGATAGCAAAAATGACGCCTAATGTCGAAAAAATGGAACCGTCTGCAGAGGCTGCAATAAAAGCAGGAGCGAACGGCCTTTCCACAATCAATACCATTAAATCGATAACAGGGCTGGATTTCGACAGTTACACAGCCCTTCCGGTAATTAACGGGAAATCTTCAATCTCGGGACTCTCGGGCAAGGCTACCAAACCGATAGCCTTGCGGTTTATAGCAAACATGGCTCAGGATATGAATCTTCAGGGAGTACCCATAAGCGGGATCGGCGGTATTGAAACCTGGGAAGATGCAGCTGAGTTTCTTATGCTAGGTGCCCGGAACGTTCAGTTCACAACATCCGTTATGCAGTACGGCTACCGTATCGTTGAAGATATGATAAGCGGCCTTTCGATCTATCTTGCAGAAAAGGGTTTCGAAAAACTGGAAGACTTTATCGGGATAGCCCTTAAAAATATAATACCTGCAGACGACCTGGAAAGAGATTTCAAGATTCTCCCCCAGATCAACTACGACAAATGTGTGGGATGCGCCCGCTGTTACGTATCCTGTATGGACGGTGCTCACCAGGCAATTGACTGGGACAACGAAAAGCGTAAGCCGACTATAAAGGAAGATGTTTGTGTCGGGTGTCAGCTCTGCCTTCAGGTATGTCCTGTTTATGACTGTATTACCCCCGGAAAGGTTCTCTTTAAAGAGGAGGATCAGTTTGGAAAGGGAAGTCTTTCTGAATGGAAAGAAAATGCATCCAACAAACGGGATATAATAGTCGGGATGTACGACTGGATTTAAACGCAGGCATACAGGGAGGGGTTACTTCTCCGGCGGAGTAACCTTACCACAGGCCGCTGTAAAGATCAAACAAGACTTTACAGCGGCTCTTTTCATTCTCAGGAGTAAAGAAGTTACTCACGGAAAAAAACCCGGTATTTCTCATAGTTGATCTTTATTACTTCGTCCACAGAGTGGAGTATATCTGGTATTCCATCACTGGCCAGGGAATAAATAACGGTTGTGCCTCTCTTTTCCTGTTCAATAAGTCCTGCCTGTTTCAACACGTTTAAATGCCGGGAGGTTATGGAACTGGACTCCTTGAGAAGTTTGGAAAGCTCCGTTACGTTGTAAGGACTGTCCTGAAGATGCTCAATTATGCAGACCCGGGTAAGGTTTGCCAGTGCTTTCAGAATATTCGCTCTAAGTTCATTTTTTGCCACATCATCGTTTGCCATAATAAATCCTTAAAAAGAATAATGTAACACATCTCTTTTGCTATGTCATTATAAAATATCCTTGATATTCTCAATCAGTCCATCCAACTCCTCTTTTGTATTAAAAAATTCTACCGATACCCGTATAGGTGCAGGCAGATGCTGCTTGGGTACCGGACGGATCATATAATTTCTTTTATTCATCACAGAACAAAACTCAGCAGGCTCCCATCCTTCGGCAAGAAAGTGGAGGAATCCAGCTTCATGCCCTGCAGGGGTAATAATGGTGAGCTTTGGAATCTCTTCCATTTTTTTACGCAGATAGGTTACCTGATTTCTGATCCTCTCAAGCAACCATTCCTTTCCAACATCGTTAAGAAGAAACTTGAGCCCCTCTTTGAATCCCAGCAGAATCGAACGATTAATGGAAGTTGCAGTCTGATATCTTGCCGCATAGGGTGCGGGTATTATATAAGGAGAGGCAATATCCAGATCATGTCTGTCCCTGATTGAGGATGGACTGATAAATGTCGGATCCACTTCGGAGATCCTCTTTTTTGCAACATACAATGCTGAAATACCCTCAGGACCCAACAGCCATTTCCTGCCGGCCATAGCATAGAAATCGATATCAAATTCATGAACATCCAACGGAACAGCTCCCGCCCCCTGTGCTCCGTCTACCAGTACGTACACATTGTTTTCATGGCAAACCTGAGCAAGTTTTTTAATGGGAAAAGTAAGCCCCGTTGAAAACGAAACATGGGTAACCACAAGCAGCCTGGTTCTCGGGGTAATACTCTCCTTAAGGGATTTAAGAAGATCTTCCTCCCGGTATTCTCTCCCGTAAGGAACATCCAGATACTTTACATTAATACCAAACCGGTTCTTAACCAGTGCTATCGGGGCAAGACTGGCCACATGCTCCCGGTCAGTGGTGATTACTTCATCTCCCCTCTGCCAGTTCATTCCCCAAAGTATAAGATTCATCCCCTCGGTAGCTGTATGGGTAAGGGCTATCTCTTCAAAATCAGCCCCGATAAAATCTGCAACCAGAGTACGGGTTTCATCCATATCCTTGTACAGTTCAGCGAGAAAGGGTAGATATCTTCCTTTAAGAAATTCTTTTTCCGCTTCCTTCTTCATTATCTCTGCTGTATTCCGGCAGAGGGGTCCGTTGGTTCCTGTATTGAAGTAAAAACAGCTCTGAACCGCTGGCAGCTCTTCCCTTATTCTTTCTATCTTTCCGTTGTCCATTTTCCTGATCCCCTTCCTTCTTTTCCTTATTTATAAAATACTGATAATCATTTTTACAGCTACAGCAATAAGAATTACTCCCAGAATCCTTTTTATAACAACAGGTTTAAGCTTATCCGTCATAAGCCATGACCCGATTATTGCTCCAATTATTGAAGCTCCTGCCGTAACTACTGCAAACAGCATATCCAGATTTCCGAATTCCAGATGACTTATGAACCCCGACAGCGAAGAGAAAATAACAATGAATGCAGTTGTCGCAACTGCCTCTTTCGGTTCAATTCCCAGGGCAATAAGAATAGGGAGAATAATATTGCCTCCCCCCACACCGATAAGTCCTCCAATAATCCCCACAACAAACCCGGCAGCAGCACTTAAAACAGTAGCTTTAAGAGTTAAACTCGTTACTTCCCCATTTCGCTGTTTGTTTGATTTGTAGAACAGCATCATGGAGGATGCAAAAAGCAGAAACACAATAAAACAAATTCTCAGAACTTCACTATTTACCGAATAGCTGAATTTTGCACCAATCGGAGCACCAATAACACTGGTAATAACAAGAGGAATTCCTATTTTCCACAAAACCATCTTTTTCCGCGTATAACGTAAGGAAGCCGAGATCATTGATAAAGAGTTAAGAAGCAGGGCAACCGCCATCGCACGGTGGAGTTCAACACCAAGGGCCGTAAAAACCGGGATAAGAATAAAGGCGGCTCCTACGCCGGTAATTGTAAACAGCGTGGTCAACGGCAAAGTAATGAGTGCTGCCCAAAAATACAACATCAATAAGAAATCCTTTATAAAAAAACTTGCTTTATTCAGATTACTATGATAATATTTATTTGTCAATATTTAAATATTCGAAATTTTACATACATATTTTTTCGAGTATAATGATAAACAGGAGGAAAAGAATGGACAAAATCTCAAACCGCCTTGAATTCAGAATGGGGATGTTTGGAGCCTTTTTACCGCTTCTGACACTGCTCGGAGTAATACTCGCCCTGGTAATAACAGGATGGGTACACACCAAGACACTCTGGACAGCATGTCTTGCTGCAATGCTTGTAGCCATTGTATTCGCCAAGAAACCATCAGAAGCCTCAGAAGCAATCCTTTTTGGTATGTCACGGAAGATGATTGCTGTAATGACCATGGCATGGATACTTGCAGGAATCATGGGAAAACTGCTCCGTGTATCGGGACTTGTTGACAGTCTCGTATGGCTGGGAGTCAGTGCAGGGGTATCCGGTGCCTTCCTGCCGCTGATAACCTTTATAGTTGCTGCACTTTTTTCTACAGCTACCGGAACATCCGGTGGAAGTATAGCAGCCATTGGACCGCTGATGCTGCCGGTTGGGGTTGGACTTGGAGCTGATCCCCTTGTAATGATAGGAGCCCTTGTAAGCGGTGCTTTCTTCGGTGACAACATTGCACCAATCTCCGACACAACTATTGCTTCAGCCTTTACACAGGGTGCGGAAATCAAGACTGTAGTAAAGAGCAGGCTGAAGTACGCCTTTGTTGCAGCCGGATTTTCCATGATTCTATTCATAGTATTTGGACTTCTCAGGCAGACCGGAAATGTTTCTGCAGCTGGACTGTCAAAGGCTGTTGGACCTAAAGGTCTTATAATGCTGATTGTACCTGCTGTACTTATCTATATCATGTACAGGGGAGTTCATCTGGTAACGGCTCTTATGACTACCAATGCTTTTGGTATGATTATTGGTTTAATAGCAGGTCTCATGAAACCGACTGATATTCTTTTTGCCGACGTTGTTCATAAAAAATTCGGCGGTGTTATATACAGCGGGATCAACGGAATGCTGCCTATAATCATGTTTACCATGCTCCTTTTAGGACTTGTAGGTGTATTCGACAAAGCGGGGCTTTTCCAGCTCATCCTTGATAAGGTTTCACCATTTACCAAGAAAGTACGGAACGCAGAGCTGACAATTTTTATCATGACAATCGTGGGAAATATCATTACCGCAGGTTCTGCCCGCTCCATAGTTGCCATAGGACCTCTTGCCAAGGAACTCGGTGACCGCCACAATCTTGCGCCAAAACGGAATGCCAATATTATGGACGCCCTTGCAACCGGAACAATTATGTTTGTACCCTATAATCCCGGTGTTATGCTGACCATGGGAATTGCAATAACCACCGGTATCGTTGGAGAAAGTTTTAACATTGTTCAGGCTATGCCTTTCTTCTTCCACGGAATGGGCCTTTTCGGAGTTATGCTTTTTGCAATCCTGACCGGATGGGGACGTGAGTTTAAGACCGAAGAATCTCTAAAAGAAGAGAAAGAAATAATCGGAGAATAGAAGGTTTATACCGGCAAAAAGGCTGCCCTCCGGGCAGCCTTTACCATGCTTTTTATTTTCTAAAGGAATTCGCCTTGATGTCTTTTTACAAACCGGCCTGCCCCTTTTTCCTGTTTCCATTCACCATCTACAACGATGCTTTTACCCCGTAAGATTGTTCTTACCGGCCAGCCTTTCACCTTCATTCCCTCATAGGCATTGTAATCAACGTTCATATGATGAGTTTTTGCAGAAATGGTATGTTCCTTGTTCAAATCCCACAAAACTATATCAGCATCGGACCCTACAGCTATTGTTCCTTTTTTAGGATACAGCCCCAGCGCTTTTGCAGGATTGGTAGCAGTTATAGCAACAAACCTGTTTATATTATACCTCCCGCCGTTTACACCATTGTGGTACATAACCGGCATCCGGTCCTCGATTCCGGGGATACCGTTGGGGATCTTGTGAAACCCTTCCTTACCAAGTTCTTTTCCCGGTTTCTTTCCATCCTTTCCCCCTTCAAAATTGAAAGAGCAATGATCGGTGGCAACAAACTGAAGAGTGGAATCTGCAAGAGATTTCCAGAGGTATTCAGCATCCCGGGGAGTTCTTACAGGAGGTCCGCAGGCCCACTTGGCTCCTTCGTAACCCGGAACCCTCATGTCATCTTCAAACTTGAACATGTACTGAGTACAGGTTTCGCCCATTACCTTGTAGCCTCTGGCGCGTCCAAGACCAAGCTCCATCACCGCATCTTCACAGGTCATATGCACAATGTACAGCTTTGCTCCGGTTACTCCGGCTATGGCTATGGCTCTTGCCGATGCTTCAGCTTCAATCTCCCTTGGATGGGCATCGAGATGATACCTTACATCAGTTTTTCCTGCTGCAACAAGTTCCTTTGTTACTATATCTGTAACATCACCGTTCTCACAGTGAATCATGGTTAAAACACCTGCTTTCTTGGCTGCCTCCATAACCCGATAAAGGGTTGTATCGTCTACCATAAACAGCCCTTTGTACTGCTGAAATACTTTAAGACTGGTGATACCGGCTTCCGGAAGCTTGGCAATCTCTTCAACAACCGCATCTCCGGGGTCAGTTACCGCAATATGGAAACTATAGTCTATTACTGCTTTGCCTTCCGCCTTCTTCTTCCACATTTCAACACCATCAAGAAGGCTCTCGCCCTTCTGCTGCAGTGCAAAATCCACATGAGTTGTCGTTCCGCCGAACGCCGCTGCACGCTGCCCTGTAAAAAAGTCATCAGCAGTTGTCGTTCCGCCGAATGGCATATCAAGATGTGTGTGCCCGTCAATCCCCCCCGGCATCAGTACCAGCCCGGTTGCATCAATCACCTCGGCACCATCAGCACTTAAGTCAGTACCAATAAGAGCAATCTTTTCTCCCTCTATCAGGACATCAGCCTTAAATGTATCACCTGCCGTTACCACTGTTCCATTTTTTATAAGTGTTTTCATCCACTACCTCCCCTAAATTTTTATATGAAGCACGTTAAATAGTAACTGCAAAGATTGGATTTTACAAGGTTTTTATTGAGGATTTATACAGTTATCGCACAAATATCGAGTAGGGTAAATAAGGTGGAATGACCACCTTATTTATCCCTCTCACAGAACCGTACGTACGGACCTCGTATACGGCTCCTGTTTCCATTT
>QNBL01000348.1 GCA_003641695.1 Spirochaetota bacterium | reverse complement strand
TTGCAAAAAAGGGGATACTTTCAAGTGCCCTGGATTCAAATTCCATCCGGTTTGTCACTCATCTCGGTATTTCAGAAGAGGATACACAAGAGATCTGTAAAATACTCAAAGGAATTTAAGATGTTACTGGATTTGACGCTTCGTGTTGATGCATCAATAACCGGGATTGATGCAGCCGGATTGCGTAGAGGAGATGAACACACCCCGGTAGATCAAAGATGCGTTGACCGGGGTGTCTTTATGGTGGAAAATATAGCCAATCTGGAATCACTTAACAATTCCGCCGGGTCAAACCGGTTTACGGTGTCTACTGCTCCGGTTGATTTCAGAGGAATGACAGAGACTGCCCTGCAGGGTTATAGCGGAAGTCCTGTAGCAGGGCTGTCAGGGGAATCTGATGAATTAAGTCCGTAAGTGTGCAGCCTGTACAGGGTTTTACAGTTCCCTGTGGCAGAACCACCAGTCATAGCCTTCATACTTTTTGAGACGCTCAGCTGCATCTTTTTGATTACTTGCCGGAGGGATGATAACCCTGTTTTTTATGAGTCCGTTTTCGGGCCAGTTGGCAGGGGTTGCAACACGATTGTTGTCTGTAACCTGAAGAGCCTTAACCGCTCTTACCACTTCATCCATATTCCGCCCTATTTCCTGGGGGTAATACAGTACCAGCCGTACCTTCCCATTGGGATCCACTACAAAGACTGCCCGAACCGTATTGGTCCCTTTTCCCGGATGGAGCATACCAAGTTTGTTGGCAATGGTATCATTGGCTGCAACTACAGGAAAAGTTATCTCCACACCCAGTTTGTCTTTTATCCATTCAATCCATTTTATATGACTAAAGACCTGATCCACGGACATTCCAATGAGCTTAACTCCCATATCTTCAAATTCTTTCATCTTTTCCTGAAAGCCCACAAACTCGGTTGTACATACCGGGGTAAAATCAGCGGGGTGGCTGAAAAGTACAAACCAGCTCCCCTTTAAATCTCCGGGTAAGGCCATAGGACCTTGAGTTGTTACGACAGCCATGCTTGGGAAATCATCTCCCAGCAGGGGCATATTGATTTTCATTTCTTCCATATCTAAATCTCCTTGATTATTGGTATCCATAAATAAACAGCATATATCGTGCCAACTGTGAAAACAGAAATCAGCTGGCTTTTAAGACAAGGCACTTTACATGCCACCGAAATAACGGTGTTCCTCAGGAGGTGCAGTGCAGCGTACAGGATTAATAATAGGACCGGAGTATACAATGGATCTCATTCTTGATGTACTTCGGAGCATGGTAGATTATGAACTTGCAGTTGTAATGAGTATAGAAAATGGATCTACCTTGAAGGTTCGTAAGGCAAAGGGGATTTTATACAAGCCGGAACTTGATGATTTCGAGCTGTCACTGGATTTCCGGAAGGATCTGAAAAAGATTATCAACAACAGAGAAACCTATCTTTTTAAGGAAGATGAAAAGCATATTGATACGTACAGCGAGATACTTGATCTGCCTGATGGTCATTCCTGCCTTGTTTCTCCCCTTTATATTCAGGATACACCCATTGGAGTTCTTACCCTCGACCACAGATCATGCAGCATGTTTGATGCAACCCTGGTAAAATCAATCAACACCCTATCGGGACTTCTTTCGGTGAACCTTGCCCAGTATCATACAAATAAAATTTTATACGAACAGAACAAAAACCTGGTTAATGAAAGAAATAATCTGCTGCAGGATGTAAATACCAGTTTAAAAAATGTAATTGGAGAATCTGAAAGGTGGAAAGAAGTGGTAAACAATATCCGGTTGGTAGCAGGGAGGGACACACCGGTGCTTTTGCAGGGGGAAACTGGAACAGGAAAAGAGGTGGTTGCCAGAGCGGTACATAATCTGTCCTTAAGGGCTCAGAGGCCATTCATTGCAATTAATTGCTCAACCCTGACTGACAGCCTCATGGAGAGCGAGCTCTTTGGTCACGAGAAAGGAGCATTTACCGGCGCCATTAATAAAAAACCGGGGAGATTTGAACTTGCCCATTCAGGAACACTGTTTCTGGATGAGATTGGAGAGCTTCCCCTCAACCTTCAGCCCAAGCTTCTGCGGGTAATTCAGGAAGGGGAGTTTGAAAGGGTGGGCGGTATTAAGACTATTAAAACTGATGTCAGGATTATAACTGCCACAAACACCGATCTTTTGGAGGCTGTAAAGAAAAAAAGTTTCAGGGAGGATTTGTTCTACCGTTTGAACGTTTTTCCGGTATATCTGCCTCCTTTGAGAGAAAGAGGTGATGATGTTGTTCTTCTTGCAAGGTATTTCCTCGGCGATATAAAGAAAAAGTACGGTATCATTAATCTGGATTTCAGCCGTGAAAGTATCGAGTATCTAAAAAGTTCCAAATGGCCGGGAAACGTAAGGGAGCTCCAGAATACCGTTGAGAGGGCAGTTTTACTGTGCGGGGACGAAAAAATAAATGTGTCCCATTTACAATCCTCTGTTGAGGAGGCAATGACCGGTCAGGAGAGGGCGGGGGCGAAGGATTTTATTCCCTTAAGGCTTGACGTTGTTATCCGTGACCACATAGAACGAACCCTGGAA
>QNBL01000347.1 GCA_003641695.1 Spirochaetota bacterium | reverse complement strand
TGAACCATGCGATTGAACCGGTAGATCTCATAACCATACCGACTACGCCTGAAGCATCCATTGTTGATCCGTCTTTACCGCCCTGATATACGGCAATTCCGTCATCAACCATTTTCTTCCAGAAGCCCATTGCTTCCTTTATCTCTTTTGAGTTAACCAGGCACTTTGTATTATCCTTGTTGAATATTGTTCCCCCGAACTGATGAAACAGAGAATCAATAATCCACCCGCTGTTGTATATGCGGATACCGTAAATGTCCGGTCCGAGATCACTTATCTTTTTTGCAACATCATAGGCTTCATCCCAGGTTGTGGGGTATTTGTCAGGATCAAGACCGGCTTTTCTGAATAGTTCGCGGTTGAGATAGAGAACCGGGGTACTGACGTTTATGGGAAGGCCGTAGAGCTTTTTGTTGTAGGTAGCCCCCTGGGTAATGTACTTGTTGAAATCCTTTATATTAAAATCCTTGTCGGCCTTGATAAAGGATTCAAGTGGTACGAGAGCATCGTTAGCTACGAAAGAACCTACAAGGGATTGTTCAAGTTGAGCAAGTACCGGCGGTTCATCCGCAATATACGCAGCGAGTAGTTTTTCCTGTGTTGTGGCGTACCCGCCCTGATACACACCTTCTACGGTTATCATATCCTGACTGGCATTGAACTTCGTGATGATATCCTCCAATGGGGCCGAATACTTGGCTCCCAAGGAATACCATACCTGAATGGTAACAGGTTCGGTCAGCTCCGTAAGCTGAACAGTTTTTTCTCCGCTGCCTCCACTCCAAACCAGAGATGCTACAAGAATCAACATCATAATGAACGTTAATTTCTTCATACTGTACTTCTCCTTATTTATTTGAACTAATATGATTATACATCATATGAAGGGGAATGCAAGTTTTTTAATTCACTAAAGAATCAGAGAAACCTACAGTATCGACCGGGTAAAACCCCCGTCGACGGCAATCACCTGTCCGGTTATGTAGCCTGCATTTTTTGAAGCAAGGAAGGCTGCCAGGCTGCCCAGCTCTTCGGGACGGCCGACCCTTCCTGCAGGAATCTTTTCCCCCAGGGCTTCAAGATCAAGATTCAGATCTCTGAGCCGTTCGGTTTCGATATATCCAGGCAGAATAACATTTACCGTTACCCCTTTTCCTGCTGTTTCACTGCTTATGGATTTTGACAGACCCAGAAGTCCAGCACGGATACTGTTTGAGAGGATAAGCCCCTCAAGAGGCTCTTTTGCCGTCATTGAGGCAAGCATGATAATTCTTCCCCATCTCCTTTCTTTCATGGAAGGAAGTACCTGTTCGACAGCATTGACAGCACTCAGGAATATACTTCCAAAAGCCTCACTCCACATTGCTTCATTAGTATCTTTGAAGTCCGCTTTAGGCGGACCGCCGGTATTGGTTACCAGGATGTCGATTTCCCCGAGCTTATCCTGTACCTCATTGATCATCCTGACAATATCTTCTCTTTTTGAAACATCTCCCTGAACGGGGAATGCGTTTATACCGGAAGCAGCTTTTTCCAGTTTCTTCCGGTTGCGGCCACATAGAGCAACCTTTACACCGTTGTCCCGGAGTGCAGCGGCAACACCAAATCCCAGTCCGGAAGAACCGCCGAGAACGAATGCTGCTTTGCCCTTAATTCCCAAATCCATACATACCTCCTATTTTTCCGGCGCATCAAAGATTATCGTTGCGCCTTCTATATTAATTACATCTCCTGGTTTTAAATCACGCTTTTTTGTAAGATTATTGTTTACCCTGATTTCAAAATCAGACACTACGGTAAAGGTTCCTGTTTTTTCATTCTTTACTATAGTTGCATGGGATTCTTTCAAGTCCGGAATACCGGTAATGGTGAAGTCAGCACCCTGAGCAGCCCCAATCACTGTTTTAGGGGAGTCAAGGGCTATTGTCCGCTGCAGCGGTTTCCCCGCTCCAAGAGGAATCATTGATATTTCCGGTTTTTCTGAAGCTTTTTCAAACCGGATCTTTACCAGTAATATCCAGATAACAATGGTAAGAAGCAGCAGTATCAGCGCAAACGTAACAGGATGATCTGCCGGTTTCCCTGCAAGGGAGCGGGCGTAGTAGGTCTTCGTATCATGGAAAGTCCCATATTCCGCTCTTACTTTTGGTGCCCCGAGAAAGGTAAGGGGAGCTGCTATGGTAACCCTGTATTCTTCCTTTATCCGGTTCTGAATACTTTGATAAACTCCACTAAGCTCCGTCCCTGTCAATGCGTCAAAGACGGTACCACCGGATTCAACACTTATTCTTGACAAGGAAGGATCCTTTTTTAACGAAAAATTGATCCCGTACAGGGTAATACCATCTTCTATGAGACGGTCAAGGCTGTTTTCAGGTTTGTAAAGGGCGGTTCCTGTTTCAGGATTGGGTTTCCCTGACTTTTTAAAGTAAGGATAGTTCTCTCCGTCAGAAAGGAGAATCACAGCTTTTCTGCCCCTGTACCGGGAAAGATCATCAGCAGCTCTGGTTATGGCGTAATAGAGTTCGGTATATGATTCCTTTTTATCCGGTTTCGTGATACGTTTAAGTGCTTCTTCTACGGCCATAATGTCTTTA
>QNBL01000093.1 GCA_003641695.1 Spirochaetota bacterium | reverse complement strand
ATCATGGATCTCCCGGGATGGAGAAGTCCGCTTCCCTTCCCATGACTGGGACGGAAAAGACGAATCACTTCATCCAACAAACGAACCAGGGTATGTTATCCCTCTCAACAAACTGGATCTTAAGAATTTATTCTACGAAGTACATGCCTCATACGAAAGGTTTGAACGGATCCTTCTTGATGAGAAAGGAGAATCATCCTTAATCGGACCATTCGGCAGCAAAGATACCATCCGGGCGGAAATGATTCTTTCAGGTCCAGGAAGATGCAGACTGTTCAGAGCTATTGTCGGTGATGATGACTTTTATGAAAGGTTCCTTGATATAAAGGAAACAGAAAAGATGACTGATCCTTCGGTTGCCGGCATGTATATAAGCAAGCTGTCCGGTATGAGGGTTGAATCTGCAATTAACACAGACAGGCTGTACGGCAAGATTCTTGCACTGGCAACCAGAGAGATGCTGAAACGGGCAATAAAAGACGGGATGCCGAAAAATATTCCCATATGTCTTGGGGGAAAGCCAAGCTATGCACTGCCCTACTTCGGTCCTTCCACACAGCGGATTCTTGGCAAAATGGGATTTATGAACTATCTTCGTCCTTCGGTTATTGATGAACGGGGAATAAATGCAAACCTTATGGGAGCTGCCGTTCTGGCAGCCAAAAAGGCCGGGGATCTCTAAAACAAGGGAGTACCCTGGAATAATTCCGGATACTCCTTGTTTTTATATCTCCATGTTTTATCTGAGACAGATGCTTCTTGCTACACCCTCGGCAGCA
Source organism: Spirochaetota bacterium (assembly GCA_003641695.1). Classification (GTDB taxonomy): domain Bacteria; phylum Spirochaetota; class Spirochaetia; order B11-G9; family B11-G9; genus B11-G9. The sequence continues at coordinate 8,268 of QNBL01000093.1, read as the reverse complement.
ATAATAATAGGATACATGGTAGGTGCGGCTGTCAGCAGCGGATGCGTTCCTACCTGCAGAGTTGCAAGCTCAACTGCCGTCATCCCTTTCTGGATAGCCAGACCCAGAATATTGATAAGTTCCCCGGCAGATTTTCCTGTAACTACCTGTGCTCCGAGCAATATACCATTGTGCTTTGAAAAAACAAGCTTGACAGTCTGAATTGATTTATCATTCAGCGTTCCGGGATGTCTGTCTATTGCGGTAAATTTACCAACCTCGACCTCAAATCCTTCAATTCGGGCGGTAACTTCGGTAACCCCTGCAGCCCCCATGGCAAGCCCATTGATGGCAGAGGAGAAGATGGAAATATTACCTTTATTTTCCCTGATAACCTTCAAACCATAAAGGTTGCAGCCTGCAACCCTGGCATCAAATGTTGCAGTTGAAGCCAGCATAAGTTTTGTTGCCTTCCGGGTGAAGAAATCCTTATGCTCTGCACAGTCTCCGGCAGCAAAGACATCTTGTTCCGACGTCCTTAAGTATTCATCCGTCCATATACTTCCATTTTTCCCGATAAAAAGCCCGGCTTCCTTTGCCAAACCCGTATTCGGTCTGTATCCAATGGAAACAATAACTGCATCCGTTTCAATAGTTTCTCCGTTCTCAAGTTCAACCGAAGAAACCTTCCCTTCCGAGGAGATAAATCTTTTAACCCTGCTGCTTACTCTTATTTTGACTCCATTCTCCTTCAATTTGTCGGCTACAACAGAGGCTATATCCTCATCAAAAGCAAGCGGGAGGACCCTGTCCAGGGCTTCTACAAGAGTAACCTCTTTTCCGTCTTTACGGATTTCGTCACTTACCTCAACGCCGATAAAACCGGCTCCGATTACCACTACCTTCTTTGCACTTTTTACTTTTTTAAGAACTCCCTTCAAATATCCGTAGTCCTTGGGAATGGTAAAAACACCTTCACTCTCTATACCTTCGATGGGAGGAACAAAGGGTGTTGAGCCTGTGGCAAAAACAAGCTTTTCATACTCAACTGACTCTTTCAGGGTAAATACTTTCTTTAACCCGATATCTACCCGGACTGCTTCGTCGATAAGGAAATCGATACCCAGTTTTTTTAATGGATCAATTCCCATAATGTCATCATCTATAGTATTCAGCCTTGAAAATATATAAGGGATACCGCAGGGGACCAGCGAGATCTCCTCTTTCCTGATTATAAGAACCTTCTTGTCCGGATAGGAAAGTTTTGCACTCTTTGCGGCTATCAATCCCGCTGCTGAACCGCCGATTACAACTACATCGTATTTCATTACATTCCTCCAATGCTATTTGATAAAATCTTTTATTCAAATATAGCACTACACAAGAGAAATGTAAACTTATTTTTGCAATATTTCACAATATTAGTCTATTTGTTACTTAATTAAAATACTAATATTTAAAACCTTCATTTTCCATACAAATAAGCACTTTTTTAGAACACCACTTTCTTTAGGAGTTCCGGGTCCAGACGGAAGGGTGAGCCAATCCCCTCCAAAAAGCGGTGAGCCTCCATCATATGAATAGCCATATCGGAAACCAGAATTTTTTCTCCTGATTTCTTGTCTGTAATTTCAGCTGTTACCTTCTTGAATATTCCGTCTTCAAAGGGACACGGTAACGGTCCCCTTGATTCAAAGGTCTGAACAAGCCACCTTTCTTTTACGGTAACAGCTTCTCCGAGTCCTTTACGCCCCTCTTCCAGCAGTTCTCTCAGCAATTCTGCAGTCTCCTCATAATCAAGTCCGTACTTGCGCATCTCTTCTTCATCCCTGACAATAATATCCTTTAAAGAACGCTTTTCATCTCCCAAAAACCCGTCTGCCGTAATAACACCGGGCTGCATATTCTCCTGCGCTTTTTTCAATTCAGGCGTCATTTTCATAGTGTAACCTCCTATGCAAATTTATCGTAATATATCTTTTCCAGAGGAATACCATTTGCAGTCATTACATTGTTACAGGCGGCTATCATCCCCGGACTTCCGCACAGGTACCCTTCTTTATCACGGTCTACTCTCATCTTCTCTTTTATATACCTGTCAAGAACATCGGTAATCAAACCAGTCTCACCATCCCAGCCAGCCCCTTCCTGTGGTTCAGACAAGGCAGGGACAAAATGGAAATTCTCCCACTTGCTGTCCAGCTTTTTTATCTCTTCAAGATAAAAAAGATCTTTTGTTGTTCGTGCCCCGAAAAAGTACCATACCTCTCTGTCCAGTTCCCCCTTTTCATACATGTCAAAAAGTATCGATTTAAAAGGAGCCATCCCCGATCCCCCGGCGACACAAACCATTGTTGCATCTGTTTCACGTTTTTCGAAATCACCGAAAGGCCCTATAAGCTCAACCTCATCTCCTTCGGACAAGTAGTTATGTACCCAGGTAGTTGCGATACCACCGGGGACAAGACGGATTAGAAGCTCTACGATTCCCTTTTCTGAAGGTTTTGAGGACATGGAGTACGCCCGTTGGGTACTTCCTCTTATCTTTCCGTAGGGAGGGACAACAATCTGGACATACCTTCCGGCTTTGAAATCAATCTCTTCTCCCTGTAGATCAAATACAACTTCCTTAATATCGTGGGTCACATCTTTAATACTTTTAACCTTTGTATCGAACTTTTTAACATTGAAAAGCTCATCGGGTATACGAATCTGTATGTTTTCCTTAACCTTGACCTGACAGGCAAGACGTACGTTGTCGTCAATTTCCTCTTTAGTCAGGTAGGGGATTTCAGTAGGCAAATGAGGGCCGACATCACTCTCAACCTTGCATTTACATGCTCCGCAGCTTCCCCTTCCTCCGCAGGCAGAAGGGATAAATATTCCCTCTGCAGCGAGAGAAGAAAGAAGTTTATCTCCCCCCTTTACCGTTAACGTCTTTTTACCATTTATATCTATCTCAACATCCCCGTAGTTGTTGACTATCCGGTCAACGATACCGATAACAGCTCCAAGAACGGCTGCTATAACTCCTACAGCAATCGGTGCAATCAAGAAATTCATACAACCTCCCCCTCACTGTACGCTGAGCATCCCGGAAAATCCGATAAATGCCATGGCCATAAACCCTATTGTTATCAGTGTAATTCCCGGACCCTTAAGACCTGCAGGAACCGGAGCTTTAAGCAGCTTTTTCTGAATAGCTGACAGGGCAAGAATTGCCAGCCACCACCCGAGTCCGGAGCCGGCAGCAAAGAATACCGTCTGAATAAAACTGTAGTTCCTTATCTGCATGAAAAGGGCAACCCCCAATATTGCACAGTTAACAGTGATCAGGGGAAGAAATATCCCCAGGGCCATATAAAGTGCAGGAGATACCCTGTCGATGACCATCTCCAGTACCTGAACCGTTGCAGCAATAACAATAATAAATATGATATATCTCAAGTAAAGAAGATCAAGCGGAATAAGAATGTACTTCAGAATAACCCAGTTCAACATTGAAGTAAGCACAAGAACAACAGTCACCGCAAGCCCGAGACCATTGGAAGATTTCATATCCTTTGATATGGATATAAATGAACACATACCAAGAAAGTTTGCGAGGAGAATATTACTTGTAAAAATTGATGCAAAAAACAGAACTAACGGATTTATATCAGGACTCATTTCCTGCCCCCTTCATTTTTCAACATAATCGTTTTGGAAATCCAGATAAAGGTTCCAAGAAGGAAAAATGCACTTGGCGCCATAACCATAATGGTCCAGTGCGTAAATCCTTCCGGCAGGACACTCATGCCGAAAAGTGTTCCGAAGCCCAATAGCTCCCTTACAAATGCAATTATCATTAAAACCCACATATACCCCAATCCGGAAGTTATTCCATCCCAGAATGAAAGCAGCGGACCGTTTGACTGTGCGAAGGCTTCCGCCCGCCCCATTATTATACAGTTGGTAATAATCAGTCCGACATAGGGGCCCAAGGCTTTACTCACATCCGGAAGGTATGCCCGTAACAGGATATCCACAATTATTACATAAAACGCAATGATAAGAGTCTGGACTATCATTCTTACCTTTCTCGGTATAAGGTTTTTCAAAAGTGAAACAGTAACATTGGTAAACCCGGTTACAAACATAAGCCCTACTGTCATTATCACTGTGTTGATTAGATTATTCGTAACCGCAAGGGTTGAACAAATACCAAGGATTTGGATAAACACAGGATTACTGTACCAAATATTTTCTTTTAAAATTTTTGATGGAGAATCTGCCATTAGTTTATACCTCCAATCATCTCTTTCAATTCATTAATCTTGTTGTTCACAATAACCTCTATCGAACTGCTCGTTCTCGATGCTCCGGTGATACCGTCGACTTTACCGTTATCAGGATCGTTGTCTCCGGATCCGCTTCCGCGAATCACCTCAATTTTACCGGAAAGACTTTCTCCACGGAACTGATCAAGAAACCACTTTTCCTCAATCCTTCCTCCAAGCCCGGGCGTCTCGTTGTGGGATATTATAGCCAGCCCAACCATTCTTTTAAGATCGGCGGTAACTGCCATTACCCCTGAAATGGTTCCCCACAGGCCGTTACCTGAAAATGGACTGACAACGATCTTCTTGCCGTTGACAGTCGTTTCATTGAAGGGAGCCTTCTCGTCAAAAGAGGGAAAAGCACTGTTAAAAGCAGCTTCTATCTCCCCGGGATCAGCAACCTCTATCCCGGCAGCGGACAAATACGCCCTTGCCTCGGTAATTCTCGCATTTTCCGCCACCTTTTCCTTTGTTGCCCCGTATGCAAGTGAAAGCAGGAAAACAAATATAAAAGCGATAATAAAAGAGAAAACTACAGTATAAAAAATGCTGTCTTTTTTCATTTTGCCGCCCCCTTTGAAACAGCTGCCTTCTTTCTTTTTTCAAGCTTTCCTCCCCACTCGTCAAAAAGAGAAGCAAAGGTATTCCCCATCAGTATGGCAAAACTTGCTCCCTCGGGGAAAAGGGAAAAATCCCTGACCAGCACGAACACTGATCCTATCAGGATGCCGTACAACAGCTGCCCGGTTTTTTTCTTGGCAGCAGAAACCGGATCGGTAGCCATAAAGCAAGCAACAAAGAGTATACTTCCGGAAAGGAGACTCTGCAGTACTGGAACCGGAGAAAACCCAAAGTAGTAGAAAATACCCTGCAGAACCGTAAAGGAGAGAAGGGTGGAAAGAATTATCCGCCAGCTTGCTGTCTTGGTATATACAAGATACAACCCGCCGAGAACAATCAGGATCACCCCGCTTTCACCGATCGCACCGGGACGGATTCCGGTAATAAGACTCCCAAGAGAGGGGAACATCCCAAGAGACATTTCTTTGAGCGGGGTTGCGGTACTTACTGCATCCACCGCAGCTTTGCCAAAGGATCCGGGAACCATCCACCCCCCGGTCATCACTGTGGGGAAGGTTACATAAATAAACAACCTGCCGGTTATTGCAGGGTTAAAGATATTCCGGCCGAACCCGCCGTATATACTTTTACCGAAAAGAACACCAAATACGATTCCCACAGCTGCTATCCATAAAGGAACCAGCGGCGGCAGGGAAAGAGTGTAGAGCATACTTGTCACGAGAACTGCTTCAGAAACCTTTTGCTTCCGCTGCTTCATAAAAAGATATTCAGTCATTATGCCGAAGAAAAATACAACTGCTCCGACAGCCAAAGGCCGCCATCCGTATAGATATATCGAAAACAGATATAAAGGAATCAGCACATACAGCATTTTCCGCATCATTAGTTGTTTTTGAAACACAAAAGACCTCCCGATGTCGTAGTAAAGACTTTATTACCTTGATAATAACTGGTATTCTATTTCATATGTAGTCTCGATGCAAATATTTTAGAAAGGGATATATGAAGGCTATAGGAATTATAAAAGAGATTGACAGCAATTTTACTGAGATCGAAGTTTTTGGAGATGAAGTTCCCTGTGCCTCATGTACCACAGGGAGCTGTGCTTCACATGCAGCTTCGGGGAAAACAAAGACATACCAGGCTGTCAACAGTCTGAATCTGGAGTTAAAGGCAGGTATCCCTGTAGAGATTGAGCTGCCTGCGGGGAAAGCTGCTGCTGCTTTTATAAGAGTTATTGTGGTTCCCCTGGTACTCCTTTTTACTTGTTATTTTGCAGCCGGTTTTACTGCGCCGGCATCAGCAGGATTGAGAATCGCCGCCGGTTTTTTTGGACTTTTGGCAGGATTTGCAGCTAATTTTCTGCTATCCGGGAAAATGAAAAAGCGGGAAATGCCGGTAATCACAAAGATACTCTTTACAGGGAGGTGAACCGTTTTTCCATTACTGGCACTGCTCATTTCACTACTCTCCGGTATATTTTCTGCTTTGCTTTTTTATCTCAAGTATGCATACACGACTGTCGGCACTCTTTTTAGTGTGTATTTCTACATTCTGCTTCTTATCTCAACAGGAATATCCATAGGCCTTTTCTTTTTTCATACATCAATCTCCCGATTTATCCTACTCATACTACGTTTTTTTTTCATCTTCCTTCTCTGCTATCCATTAAAAAGTTATCTGGAAATATACCTGCTCCTCATGATTCCACTCGTTATGGAAGTATCCTTTTATCTCGATATCCCCGGAAGTATCATTATGCAGGCTGTGTTTATCGCCGGATTTCTTTTTGTTCAGAAAAAAGGGAAAGCCTGGGGAATTGAAATCGTCCCCGCTCAACTTACCACACGTATTGCATCAGCATTCGTCCTTGTCATTGCAGGAATATTAAGCCAGTTTATAAGAACAGGGGGCAGAAAGAATAAACTGCTTATTCGCAAGATACAGCACCTGGACTCCGCAATCAGTCAGTTGAGTAATGCCAATATTGGATTTCAGAGCTATGTAAAAACCCTGGAATTTCAGATTCTCATGAACGAAAGAAAACGGGTATCCAGAGAAATACATGATACTGTAGGATATGCACTTACCAATATCATCATGATGATGGAAGAAGCAGTTAGACTACCCGATGAAGATAAAGATAAAAGAAATGATCTCTTAACTCTCGTACGATCCCAGGCCCAAAAAGGGCTGGAGGAAACAAGAGCAGCTTTACGTCAACTGAGAAATGAAAAGATCGTGCAGCTTGAGGGAACCGGAATGATTGAAGAAATGGTGGAATCATTCCGTAAGGCAACAGGGGTAGACATTAGTGTAGAATACGGTAATTTCAACGATTTTACAAATAAAGAGATCTATGCTATTATCTTCAGGATAATTCAGGAAGGAATGACGAATGCCATCAGACACGGAATGGCATCAAAAATACGTATTTCTTTCTGGGTTACAGGTTCTTCGCTGAGTGTTACAATTCATGATAACGGAATTGGAGCTGAACAGATTGTTGAAGGGATTGGCATTGCAGGAATGAAAGAAAGACTGGAAAGCATCAATGGAGTGTTAACAATTCAGAAAGCTCCGGATGGATTTAAAGTAACAGCTTTGATTCCTTATAAGGAAAATGATGGAAAAAATCAAAATCCTTCTTGTTGACGATCAGATACTCTTTATAGAAAGTCTGAAGAGTGTTCTTGAAACAATCGCTGAAGACATTTTCATTACAGAACTAGCCCATAACGGCCGGGAAGCTCTTGAAAGTATAAAAAAAGATCCGCCGGAAATTGTTTTGCTTGATGTTAGAATGCCGGTTATGGATGGTGTGGAAACGGTTAAAATAATACATAAAAAATATCCTGGTATTAAAGTAATGATGCTGACGACTTTTGATGATGATGAATATGTCCATGAAGCACTAAAACATGGTGCTGCCGGATACATGCTCAAAGATGTTCCTCCTGAAAATCTTGTTGATTCAATCCGTGCAATAAAAGCTGGAACAGTCCAGATATCTCCCCGGATTATGGTAAAGCTTGTTAATTATTCAGATGCGGAATCACTGCCTACTCAAGCAAAGGACAGTATACAGGCGATTGAAGCTCTCAGCAGAAGAGAGAAAGAGATTCTCTATCTCATCTCAAAAGATCTTGATAACGTTCAGATTGGCGAAAAACTCTTTATCGCCGAACAAACAGTAAAAAACCATGTACACAGCATCTATTCCAAATTATCCATCCATGACCGGTCCACTGCCATGAAAATCGCGAATTCGGCTCACATAAAATACTTCTACAACGAATCATAGTACTAGTACCAAACAAGTACCTTTCCAGTACAGGAATAATGTTGAAGTGTCCTAAGGGTTACCGCTAGTCTTTTTATATATTCT
>QNBL01000346.1 GCA_003641695.1 Spirochaetota bacterium | reverse complement strand
AATATAGCTTTCCGGGATTTTCAGTACTTCCGTTACCTCATCCACAATAAAGCCGGTTTTTACTCCGTCTATCATAAATACCATGATTCTCTGTCTGTCGTTTCTACCTGAGGCATACAGCCCCATTCTTTTTCTTTGATCGATTATGGGAAGAACCGTTCCTCTTAGATTCATAACTCCTTCTACAAAGTCGGGAGCTTTTGGTACGGATGTCATTGTTTCCGGTATCCGTACAATTTCCTGAACACTTGTAATAGGAACCCCGAATTCGTTATCGTTTAGAATAAACACAATAAACTGTTCAAAATCGTCTGTGTTCAGAGAACCTCCATCGGTCTGCCTGTTTTTCATCTCTTCCACTGACTCCAATACCTCCTTCACTACTACATGTTTTGTAAGTTTTTCCACAGAAAGTATGGAAATAATTCTTTTCCCCTCATTGAGTCTGCATACTTCAGTTATATCGGATAGTTCCTCTTTTCCCGAGAGTATTTCCGGCAGACCGCTTACAGTGCCGGTGTCAACGGTAAGCACTTCCGAAACAGAGTCAACAATAATGCCTGCAGTAGTCTTGCTTGTCTCAAGGATAATGACTCTCGTTCCGATGTAGTCTTCAGTGGGATCAAACCCGAATAGTGTCCGGATATCTACAAGAGGGATAAATCTGTCCCGAAGCGGCATGAGTCCGAATATGCATTCATGGACATTAGGTACCTGTACAGCTTTTTCCGTCAATTCCATAATTTCCAGGACTCCATTGAGGGGTACTGCATATTCCTGATTCCTGACTTTAAAACTTACAAACTGGACAGTTTTATATACAGACTTTTCGTCTATATCTTCCTTTCCGGTTATCGGTTCCTGAAAACTCTTTCCCTTTTTTTTATTGTCAATATTCCGGAATGCTTCATCAAATACAAGCTGTATATCCGGTACCAGAATCAGTGGGTGCTCATCAACGTCCCTTATCACTCCTTTAATATAAAAACTGTCAATATCACTTGAGTTTTTCTCAACCGGTTCTATTTTGTCCCTGCTGATTTCAATGACATTCAGAACCTTGTCCATAACCAACCCTGCTGCCTGACCTGTCTCTGTTATAACAGCTTTTGTGGACTCCGTATTGTCCTTATCCGGAAGCCGAAAGATGGATCTCATGGAGACCAGAGGAATAATGCTTCCCCTTAAGTTTATGATACCTGTAATATGATCAGGAGCAAGCGGGACTGGAACAGGATCAGGTACGCGAATAATCTCCCTTACCGAGTCCAGTTCTATCGCAAAGAGCTCATCTCCAAGCATACACAGGAGAAATTTCTGTTTTAGAGTTACATCGCTCTCCAGCTCTGATTGACGAGTATCCATAGTTATACCTCTCTGTTACATACTCTGGAGTTCATCTGCAATAGAGGCGATCTCTTCCACGGCACTAGCCAGCTCTTCCGTTCCTCTGGACTGCTGCTCAGCTGCTCCCGCCGCTTCGGTTGACGCATTCTCAGATTCCTGTGCAGCTGCTGAAATCTGTTCAATTCCTTTTCTTACCTGTTCTATTGCAGTAGCTATCTCTCGTGCTGCCTGCAGATTCTCCTCCACTCCCTTTTCGACAACTGATGCAATTTCTTTTATTTTGATAATGCTTCCACTAGTTTTTTCAGCTTCTTCTACAGCAAGTTGTTCATTGCGGATTGTATTTTCAAGATCTGATGATACCGACTGTATCGTTTCCTGTATTCCATACACCATATCCTTTATTTTATCCGCATTTTCTGCAGAATCTCTTGCAAGGTTAGTAATATCTGTAGAAACCACAACAAATCCGCGTCCCTGTTCACCAGCCCGTGCAGCCTCAATAGATCCGTTTACGGCCAGCATGCTTGTTTTAACAGAGATAGTAGTTATTGATTCTACTATTTTGTCGATTTTTCTGCTTAATCGTTTAAGCTCTTCCATTTCAGCCATACTGCCCTGTGTTGCTGTTACCGATTCCAATATGCCGTTAATCAGATTTTCTATCTCACTACTGTTTTTGTTTACTGTTTCTCCAAGTTTCTTTATTCTCCTGTTTCCCTTCTCACTCCAGTCAAGACCTTGTTTTAATCCTGATTCTATCTGGGCAAGGGCGGCGGAGGATTCTTCCGCAGCGGCTGCCGCATTCTGGGAACCTCCCTTTATCTGCTCAAGGGCTGTCATTATCTGCCCTGCCGATTGATTTATTTCCTGAATGGCAGAGGCAAGTTCTTCCGCAGTGGATGCAACTTCCTCAGAGCTCTTGATAACGTTTGTGGAACTGCGGAGATCATCCGCTATTTCTGAAAGGTTCTGTGCCGCCTGCTCGCTCTGATTTAGGGCTGCAGCCTGTTCTTCAACGGTTTTTGCAATCTCCTCCGCCGCTGCGGCCTGCTCCTCAGCTGCCGCGGCTATTTCCTCAGAACCTCTTAAAGCCTGTATTGTTGCCTCATTGGATTGTTGGGCTCCTGAGGCAATATCCTCCATCTCTTTGGAGAACTCTTCCATATCAGCAAGCAGTTCTGCAAATCCCTCTGCAATACTTTCTCCTTTCTCAACCTCTTTTTCCGCGTTTTCCGAAGCCGATCTAATTTCTCCTGCTATTT
>QNBL01000092.1 GCA_003641695.1 Spirochaetota bacterium | reverse complement strand
TTTTGTTACCCATATGGAACACCATTCCAACCATACTTCCTGGCTCGAAACAATAGCAGATGTTGTTGTAATAGATCCTGACGAGAATCTGCTTGTAAGCACGGACAACCTGAGAAAACTTCTAAAAAAATACCACAACAGGAAACTTAAGATAGGATCTTTTTCGGCTGCTTCCAATGTAACCGGAATTATTCCTCCTTACTTCGAGCTTGCAGAGATAATGCATGAAGCAGGGGGCATATGTTTTGTGGATTTTGCAGCATCGGCCCCTTACGTGACCATGGATATGCATCCGGAAGGAAGGCCGCTTGCGTACCTGGATGGTATTTTCTTTTCTCCCCATAAGTTCCTGGGCGGGCCGGGAAGCCCCGGGGTTATGATTTTCAACAGTAAACTCTATCACAATGCAGTTCCTGATAATCCCGGCGGGGGGACTGTTGTGTGGACCAACAGGTGGAGCAAACATAACTATGTAACAGACATAGAGGCAAGAGAAGACGGCGGGACTCCGGGGTTTCTGCAGTCCATAAAGGCAGCAATGGCAATCAGACTCAAGGAAGAGATGGGATGTGAAAATATCCGGGCACGTGAGAAAGAGCTTCTGAGTACAGCATATCGCAGAATGAAGAGAATGGATGGAATAAGAATCCTTGCGGGAGAGCAGGAGGAAGAGGAGAAGATAGGTGTTGTCTCCTTCTATCACGAAAAAATCCATCACAGTATGATTGTGAGACTGCTGAATGATCATTACGGAGTTCAGGTGAGGGGAGGATGCTCATGTGCCGGAACCTACGGGCATTACCTGCTTCATCTTGACAGGAAGAAGTCCCGGTATCTAATGAACAAAGCAATAAATGAACACGATCTATCGGAAAAACCCGGTTGGGCCAGAATCTCCCTCCATCCTACGATGACCGATGCCGAGCTGGATTATATTATGGATGGGCTTGAATACATTGTTGCTCACGCGGATGAGTTGGCGAAAGATTACCTGTACGACAAAAACACCAACGAGTTTTTTCATAAAAGTTACAAAGGGGATATTGACCGGACTATTAACACCTGGTTCTAGGTTTCCGGTGTATGCCTGCCTTGCGTCTTGAACGTGAACCGAAAGCTGAACCCGTCTGATGTTTTTGTATCAATCTCTGCATCCAGCTGCTGTGTAAGAGCCTCTATCAGAATGGTTCCCAATCCTCCTGTTCCTTTTTGGCCTGCGGCTATCCCGGTACCGTTGTCTTCTACCATTATTTCGATTTTTCCTTCTTCCGGTTCGCTAATACCTATATCTATTTTCCCGGCTTTACGCCCTTCAAATGCATACTTGACCGAGTTGCTTATAAGTTCGCTCAGTATGAGCCCAACGGTAATTGCTTTTTCAAGTTCAATAAAAACATGATTCGGTGAAACTGTAATGGTAACGATTTTATCATCGTTTCTGAATGTCTGGAGTATGTCATTGGAAAGTGACTGTATGTACAAGTTGAGATCAATATTTGAAAAGGATGATGCTGAATAAAGCATCTCATGAACCAGAGCCATTGACTGGATTCTTGTTTTTATTCCCTGCAGGGCAGCTCTGGTTGCCGGGTTTTCGGATTTGTCAAGCTGCAGATTGATAAGACTTATTATTATCTGCAGGTTGTTTTTAACCCTGTGATGGATTTCACTTAAAAGAACTGAGTTCCTTTTAAGGTACATCTGCAGTTTTCCCTGTGATTCTTTTCTCTCGGTAATATCCTGGCCAGTGGACAGCAGCTCCACAACTTCTCCGTCGGTGTTACGGACAAGGCGGTTTGCCCAGAGTATCCAGACTGTCTTGCCGTCCCTGGTTAGGTTTTGATTTTCACCATTCCAGTATTTTTCATCCTGGGCAAAAATACTTTTCAAAACATCCAGCGGCCTCTCGTCAGTTCCCCTGAGGACGGTTTCCTGAACCGGCTTACCGACAAGCTCTTCTTCTGTATACCCGTAGAAGCTGAGGCCGTAGGGGTTACAGTACCTTATGGTACCATCAGGGGCAATCCTCATGACAATTGTATTTATATTTTCTACAAATTCCCGGTATTCCCTGCGGCTCTCTTCCATTGAGAAAAAAGCGGCCTTCATCTTCGAGAGCATCACTTCCAGATTGGCCGTAAGAATCTTGATCTCCGTTGATGAGTTTTTAATTGAGCCGGGAATGACCGGGATGTTTTCAAGTTGTTTGTCATATGAGATTTGTGATATATAACCTGCAAGAAACTTGACAGGTTTTGTTATAGTTCTGCTGGTAAGGAGTACAATGATTACAATGATAAGAAAAATAACCGTAAGGAAAAGAATATTCCGCCGGGTTAATCTATCAGCTTCGACCGTGAAATCCTTCTGTGGAGTCATAATCAATATATGCCACATAATCTCTGATGAATAAGAGAGAGGAACAGATCTGACGACGGTAACACTGCCTTTATCGGGAAAAGTAAAGGATTCTTTCGGGTTTGATCGATACATTCGTACCATTCGGTTTACTGAAGGAAGTGATGTAGCTGTTCCCTGAATCCTGTTCCCTTTGGAATCAAGGAGAGGGTGGGCAAAGGAGGTTCCTATGAGGTACCCTTCCGGATCCAGCACAATAATTTTACTGTTGGGACTTTTTGAAATGCCATGGAGAAAGGTGCTGATGTTATTCAGTGAGATAGAGGCAGTCAAGACTCCGTTTACGTTTCCTTCCTTATCGGTAATGATCCGGTTGTGTGAAATTGCCGGATGGTGATTGGAAGAGTAGAAATAGATAGCAGACCATCCTTCCCCCCGGAGATACCATGGTCTTCTCCGGTGATCATACTTTTCAATATGTTTTACCAGTCTGGTTTTACCATAGGTTTTATCTACTTCCCACTGGTCAAGAGCTCCTCCGTTCTCTTCCGTTCTTTCTCCGATCCGTATCGAACCGTCATTCAGATGCTGTGCCTCGATATAATTCCCATTTTCAAGACCAAGGGCAATAATTTCAAGAGTTGGATTGTTGTTTAATTCATGGACAAAAAATTTTTGAAGTTTGTTTAAGCTTCCCTGATCCATTCCTTCAATGGAGAGAAAAGAATGGTTTATATTGTTTATCCTGCCGGGGATTTTTAATAGTAAATCAAACTGGTTGATAATACTGTCAGAAATTCTTGTTTGCTGATTGTGTATCTCGTTTTCTTTTACTTTGAAGGCATATCTTGAGAATATCACAGCTACAGCCAGGAACGCTGTAAATACAAGCAGAGTAAGGAAGAGTGTTATTTTTGTTCTGAATTTCAGTATGATGGCTTTGAATCCTCCTGCGTTTATATGCTACTATGAAGACAATCCATTATCAAGGAGAAGATTATGTTTATTTCCGACCTTTCAAAGATCGAAAAGACCGGATTGGAGGGAGAATCTCTTAAAAATGTAACCAAGCAGGTTCTGGTAGGACCCAAGCAGGGCTGGGATTCCCACGTAATGCGGGTTTTTACTGTAGGAAAAAACGGCTATACACCGAAACATTCCCACAGCTGGCCGCATATCAACTATATTATAGGCGGGGAGGGAACGCTCTTTGTTGACGGTGAGGAATATCCGGTTAAAGCAGGGGGAACAGCTTTTGTTCCCGGCGGCAGCGAGCATCAGTTCAGGCAGAAAGGAGAAGAGGATTTTACTTTTATCTGTATAGTACCCAAAGAAGGTGATGTTTAATCCTGAACTATATGAACCTTGATCATGTTGGTGGATACCCCCCTATGCAGGGGGCTTCCGCTTATGGTAACAATACGGTCGCCGGGGGTGCATAACCCGGTTTTTGTAAGTATATTGTTGGTATGTTTTAAAAGTGCGTCAGTAGACTCAACATGATCGATTTTTACTGCCCGAACCCCCCAGAACAGTGAGGCCCGTTGAAGAATTTTATCCGAAGGAGACATCCCCAGAATGGGTTTGGGAGGTCTGTAACCGCTGATCCTTTGAATGGTAGCTCCTGAAAGAGAAAATCCGGCAATATAAGTACTCTTTATTGATCTGCACAACTCGCAGCCGGCATAGCAGACTGCTTCTGCAGTGGTTTCTGTTCCCTCTTTATGGGAATAGATTTCATGTGCAAGGTTATGATTATTCACTTCCCGTTCGGTTCGCTGTGCAATATGTGACATAATGGTTACAGCCTCAACCGGGTATTCTCCCATGGCCGTTTCTCCGGAAAGCATGACTGCATCTGTTCCGTCGAATATGGCATTTGCCACATCATTTGCTTCTGCTCTGGTCGGACGCGGTTTTGAAATCATGGACTCCAGCATCTGTGTAGCAGTTATCACCGGTTTATTTGCATAGTTGCACTTGCGTATTATGCTTTTTTGAAGAATGGGCACTTCCTGAGGTGATGTTTCCGCACCAAGATCACCCCGTGCCACCATAATCCCGTCTGTTACAGCGATAATTGCATCGATATTTTCTATTGCTTCCGGTTTTTCAATCTTGGCAACAACAAAAATATCCTTTCCCGCTTTGTTAATTCTGCTTTTTAAATCGGTAATATCCTCCGCTTTTCGTACAAAAGAGAGAGCAACAAAGTCGACATCATTGTCAAGACCGAATGCCAGATCCTGAATATCTTTTTCTGTCAAAGAGGGGGTGCTTATTGCTGTATCCGGTAGATTGATGCCCCTGAAAGAGCGGATGGTTCCTCCGTTAAGAATCCTGCAGGTAATAACCCTGTTTTCGATTTCAAGTATTTTCAGCTCAATATTTCCATCATCAAGAAGAATTTTCTCTCCCGGTTTAGCTTCATCGGGCAGTTGTTTATAATTAATGCTCAGCATTTCCCAGTTACCGGTAATATCCTCTGTTGTCAGTTTTAAAAGTTCGCCTTTTTTGAGTTCAATTGTCTCTTTTATTTGTTTCCCGGTTCTAATCTTGGGACCCTGAAGATCAAGAAGAATTCCAATATGCTTTCCCGTTTTTTTCGAGATACTTCGTACATTGCGAATGGTTTTTTGATGGAACTCGTATGAGCCGTGGGACATATTAAGACGGGCAACATTCATGCCTGCGTCCACCATTTTACGGAGTACTTCCTCATTTTGACTGGAAGGACCAATTGTACATACAATCTTTGTGGCTTTCATGTCTTCATGATACTAAATTTAAAACACTTTTACAAACATAAAAATAGTTTACAGTGGAGGAATTGCTGTACATTCATTTGTTTTATTTGATAATCTCTACCTATGAAAAAAAATGATTCCGCTTTTTTTCTCCGCCTTCCGGAATCCAGGGGAGTGAAAGGTTTATGGCAGCTTTTATCCGGGTACAGGCTCTTGTACATAGTTGCTCTTGTAAGTGTTGCTTTCGCATCTTTATCACGAACCTTGTCCCTGTTGGTAATCAGATATCTGGTAGATGATGTTCTTGTCAGTAAAACTGTTTTGAAAGAACTTCCGTTGATGGCAGTTCTTTTTGCCGGCCTTGCAGTTCTGGAAGGAGCCGGGCTGTTTCTGAAGGGTAAATTTTCAGCCATGGCTGCGGAAGGAGCTGTACAAAGGCTTCGTGATTTCCTTCTTGACCATATACAGAGACTATCCTTTACCTACCATGATCATACTGATTCAGGGAATCTTATAGAAAGGGTAACTACCGATGTGGATATTCTGCGTAAATTCTATTCCGAGAAAAGCATTGCCGTAGGGCGGATTGTTTCCCTTTTTATCTTTAACCTGGCAGGACTTTTATTTCTTAATGTAAAACTGGGGTTGGTTTCTCTTTTATTTATCCCGTTTATTCTGTTCCAGTCATGGTGGTTCTTTAAAAAAATCTCAAAGCGGTACGAGGATTACCAGGTACAGGAAGCAAAGCTTTCCTCGGTACTTAAAGAAAACATCTCGTCTATCCGTATCGTAAAAGCCTTTGCTAGGCAGAGTTTCGAAAGGGATAAGTTTGAAAAGATCAACTATGGAAAGTTTAAAAAGGGGAGAAGGGTCATACTTCTTCATTCACTTTTTTGGCCTGTTTCGGATATTTTATGTACTACTCAGCTCCTGTTTGTTTACTACCTCGGGGCCAGGATGGCCATTGCAGGGGATATCTCCATTGGAACCTATATCTCAATAGCGGGCATGGTAGTGTGGATTATCTGGCCCATAAGGAATCTGGGGGAGGTTATCATTGATGCCTCCCAGGCATTTGTTTCCTATGACCGGATTAGCAAGATAGTCTCACAGAAGCAGGAAGACTCCGGCGACACTGATACCGGGAATGAACTGTTTATTCGGAGAGGAGAGATCGATTTTTCAGGAGTCAATTTCTCATACAGCAGCGGTGAAGAGGCTCTCATGGATATATCTTTTCATGCAGAAGCCGGGAGCAGGATAGCTCTGGTTGGAACAGCAGGTTCGGGGAAAACAACGCTGATAAATCTGCTGCCGAGGTTCTATGATACTACCTCCGGTACTATAACGATAGACGGTGTTGATATCCGATCTATTCCCCGCAGCGGGCTGCGCCGGCAGATAGGGATTGTGGAACAGGAACCTTTTCTTTTTTCAAGGTCCATAAGAGATAATATTGTCTTCGGAGCAGGCGCTGATGTTTCTCAGGAAGCGGTGGTGGAAGCCGCACGGGCAGCTGCTGTTCACGATGTAATCATGGGATTTCCCAAAGGTTATGAAACCATGGTCGGCGAGAAAGGGGTAACGCTTTCAGGCGGCCAGAAACAGAGGATCGTAATTGCCCGGACCCTGCTGAAGAATCCGAAGATCCTTATCCTTGATGATGCAACTTCCTCAGTGGATACAAAAACAGAGCGGGCAATCAGGCAGGCGCTTTCCGCCCTATTGAAGGGAAGAACAAGTTTTGTTATTGCACACAGGATTCAAACCGTTATGGAGGCAGACAGGATTATTGTTCTGGAAAGGGGACGGATAGTTGAGGTGGGAAGCCACACCGATCTGGTGTCAAACGATGGCTTCTATCGAAAGGTATTTGATCTTCAGATGGGAGGGGAGGGCGAAAATGTCTGATCCGGCAGTAATTATAGAAGAAGAGTTTACTTCAAACGTCAAAGGGGACATCATAAAGAGAATTTTCTCACTGCTGGCTTTATATAAAACAAGGACAGCGGGATTCCTTTTCATGATTGCTTTTGTTTCCGTCAGCGATGCTGTTTTTACTTACCTGTCAAAACTTATAGTAGATCAGGGTATTGCATCGGGAAAAATGAGCAGAGTACTGGATATTATTGCCTTCTACGGCGGGGCTGCTCTCCTGCAGGCCGCAGCTGTTTTCAGCTTTATATATCTTGCGGGAATTCTGGGTGAAAGGGTCGCTTACGACCTGCGGAAAAGAGTATTCAATCACCTACAGGACCTGCCGTTTTCATACTTCGACAGAACTCCGGTTGGGTGGATCATGTCCCGCGTAACCTCCGATACTGCAAAGATTTCGGAACTTTTAACCTGGGGGCTTGTAGATTCCACCTGGGGAGTCCTTAATATAACGACTTCTGTAATATTCATGATGCTGATAAATGTTAAGCTCGCATTAATGGTTACCGGAATTCTGCCCTTCATGATTGGTGCTGCTTTTTTCTTTCAAAAGAAGATTCTGAAGCATTCCAGGGCTGCAAGGAAGCAGAACTCCAGGATAACAGGTTTTTACAGTGAGACTATAACCGGTGTAAAGATAATAAAGAGTCTTAACCGGGAAGCGAAGAACCTTGAGGAGTTTAAGAGAGAGTCTGATAAGATGTACGATGCATCTTACAAAACGGCCTTGTATTCGGCACTCTTTCTCCCCTCTGTCAAGATAATAGGGGCCTTTGCACTCTGTGCCATTATCTGGTACGGCGGAACGCTGAAGGTTTCGGGAGCCATGTCTTTAGGAGGGATCCAGGCGTTCATTTTCTACGTTGCTTTCATGCTGTGGCCGATTCAGGATCTTGCCCGTGTCTGGGCATCAATGCAGGGTGCCCTTGCATCCGGAGAAAGGATCTTCTCCCTTCTCGATATTGTCCCTGAAATCAGGGACAGGGAAAATTCAAAAGTTCTTTCAGGGATAGGTGCAGCTATTGTTTTCAAGGACGTCTCCTTTTACTACAGTAAAGATGCCCCGGTTCTTGCCGGCTTTAATCTGACCATACAGAAAAATGAGACCCTTGCCCTGGTTGGAGCCACAGGAGGAGGAAAGTCAACAATTGTCAATCTGTTAAGCCGGTTCTATGAACCGGTGGAGGGGGAAATTCTGATCAATGGTATTGATTACCGCAAGTTTACGCTGGAATCACTGCAATCAAGATTGGGGATTGTCCTGCAGACTCCGCATCTTTTTTCCGGTACTATACGGGAGAACATCCGCTTTGGCAGACTGGATGCAGATATGGCAGAGATTGAGGGTGCTGCAAAACTGTCCATGGCTCATGAGTTCATAACCGGAATGGAGAAGGGGTATGATACGGAAGTCGGAGAAGGAGGCGGACTTCTGTCTGTTGGTCAGAAGCAGCTGGTATGCCTGGCAAGAGCAATACTGTCGGATCCCGATCTTTTTATAATGGATGAAGCCACAAGCTCCATCGACCCTGTTTCCGAGTCACTGATTCAGTCCGGCCTGGATAAGATAATGGAGAACCGTACATCCATAATAATAGCCCACAGGCTCTCCACCATTAAAAAGGCTGACCGAATCCTGGTAATTGCAGGGGGAAGGATAATGGAGGAGGGGGATCACCGGTTGCTTCTGCAGAAGAAGGGGGATTACTACCGACTCTATCAGGAGCAGTTTGTTAAGGGTTAATTCTTCTTTTCCATTGTCACCGTGAATTTCCGTCGGTTTTAGGAGAGCCTTATCTACAGTATGCCATAGAAAAAATCCTTAAAACCAGCGAGGAAGTTTTAAAACCCTGCAGGAAGATTCTTAAAGGAAACGGGGTTGGATTTTCAGAACTTGTGCTGGAAGAGCCTTCAGGTAAGGCGATAGTCGAGGCAGCAAAGATAGAAAAGATTGATCTGATCATCATGGGAACCAAAGGTAAGACAGACCTTGAGGGGCTTATAATGGGAAGCACTACTCACCGGGTTTTA
>QNBL01000091.1 GCA_003641695.1 Spirochaetota bacterium | reverse complement strand
GATAGAATTATATTTTAAGAGGAACCAATGAAAACAACACAGCTTTTATACTACTCGGATCAGTATATGAAAGATTTTGATGCGGAGGTCCTTTCTGTTTCTCCCGTGGGAGAAAATTGGGATGTAATCCTGGACAGGACCTGTTTTTATCCTGAGGGGGGCGGCCAGAAAGGGGACAGAGGATTCCTTGGAAGCGGTGAAGTTGTAGATCTTTATAAAAAAGAGGGAATTGTTCACCACATTGTTTCTAAAAAGCCGGAGACCGGGAGCAGGGTTGCTTGTTCAATTGACTGGGACCGACGGTTTGATTACATGCAGCAGCATACCGGTCAGCATGTAGTCTCCGGTGTTCTGTTTAAGTTCGGATACGGCACTGTCTCGGTACATCAGGGAGAAAAGTATACAACCATTGAGACCGATGCTTCTGAGATTGATACTTCCACTCTGGAGGCTGTAGAGGAAGAAGTAAATAAAATTATTTCCATGAATATCAGGATTAAGGATTATCATGTCAGTGAAAAAGAGATTCCTGTTCTGAAACTCCGGAGAGCACCCAAAGTATCGGGACAGATACGTATTGTTGAGATAGAAGGGTACGACAAGGTCGCCTGCGGCGGGGTTCATACCTCATCCACAGGGGATGTTATGTTTGCAAAGATCCTTTTTACCGAGAAAATCCGATCCCATGTTAGGATAGCCTGGCTTTTGGGAAACCGTGTTCTGCCTGATTACCGGGGGAAAATGTTTACTGTTCACAGCCTTGCGGAAATTTTTTCAGCGAAGGAAGATGAACTGGTTGCTTCGGCAAAAAAGCTTCTCGACGAAAACAGGACATTAAAGAAAGAGCTTGAAACGCTGCAGTTGGATTCTGCCCGGAAAGATATGGACCGTCTTTTTTCAGAAGCTGAGCTTATTAACGGAATCCCTGTGGTGATAAAACAGTTCGAGAATATGGACGGGGGATACTTGAAACTGCTGCTTTCCGTACTGCCTGGAGATGAGCCATATGCGGTTTCTCTGGTGAATATTCAACAGAACAGACTTCAATGGGCAATTGCAGTAACTTCGGAGGGTTTTGATTTTAACCGCAATAGAGGGGATCTGCTGATTTCAATCCGGGGGAAAGGGGGGGGCAAACCTCCTTTCTACCAGGGAGTGGGGGACAACACCGGCGGAATTGAATTGTTCTTTTCGAAATTTAAAGATCTTTTAAGGAAAAGCATTGGATAAAAAACGGTCTCTGAATCAAAGAATAAGTTATCTCCTTTCTCTCGGTATCAGTGCGAAACTGCTTAACGATACCACTATTCAGATATTCAACCCCTTTTTACCGATGATAGCTGCCGGAGCCGGATTGAGTGTCGTTGCTCTCGGGGGGATTGTTGCCCTTAGAAGTATGATGGGATTTACCTCTCCCCTTATGGGAGTTCTTGCAGACAGGATTGGTTACAAAAAGGTCATGCAGGTTAATCTTGCTATTACAGGTCTTGCAATGATCGCTGCAGGATTGTCGCGGAGTATCTTTGTCTTTGCTCTGACTGTAATTGTTTCCGGAATCGGTTCTTCAGGATATACTCCCACCCTTCATGCATACCTGAGCACAAAGCTCCCGTATAAAAAACGGGCACTGGGAATCGGAATAGTGGAATACTCCTGGGCTCTGGCCGGTATTGCCGGTCTTTTTACAGCCGGTTACCTTATAAAGGAATTTTCATGGAGGGCGCCCTTTCTCTTTTTTGGTATTCTGCTTGTCGCTGCTGCTGTTTTTTATCAAACGCTTCCGGTAGGCAGGATAAAAGAAAGAGCTGCCGAAAACAGAGAAAGTGAATCTATATCCCTGAAAACCATACAAAGGAAGCTCGCTGATTTCTTTAACTTCGGGGTACATGCCCCTTCTGTCTGGGGAACCATAGCTGTGCAGGGGTTTAATTTCTTCGCGATAATGCAGATCATGATAATCCACGCCGGCTGGCTGGCCGGTGAGTACGGAGCGGATTCCCTGGTAATGGGAAGAATTGCCCTGCTGTTCGGAGCAGGGGATCTGACAGCTGCCGTTCTTGTCAGTCTTTTTGCCGACAGGATAGGGAAAAGAAGGAGTGTGATGATAGGTGTTGCCGGAATGAGTGCAGGTTTTGTATTAATGCCCTTTTTAAATATAAATCTGAATTATGCCGTGGCAGGGATCTTGCTTCCCCGGTTTTTTTTCGAGTTTGCCACAATCAGTAATCTTGCCCTGTTAACGGAACAATTCCCTTCTGAGAGAGGGAAAATCATGAGTATCGGGACTGCGGTCGGTCTTGCAGGAATTACTGCTGCAGCTGCATTGGGCCCTGTTGATTATATCAGGTGGGGTGTCCCTGGATTAGCAGTAATCAGTTTTATCCCGGGACTTGTCAGTTTTTCTCTTCTGCTCTTTGTTGTGCATGAGAAGGCTGCATTTCGCTCTTTGGAAGGTAAGGAGGAGTTATAGGTTTTATGTTTTTTGATACTTTTCTGATTCTTCTGCCACTTTTTATTCTGATCGCAAGCGGATTTGTTATGGGCCGGATTGTTTCGTTGTCTGAAGATACCCTCTTACGTATTCTTACGGATTTCTTTATGCCTTTTCTCGTTTTCTCTTCCCTGTATCTTTCTCCCGTTTCTCCTCTCGATATGCTTACCCTTTCGGGAGCTGTGGTTTTTGTTTTACTTCTGACCTTTGCTGCTGCGTTCCTGTATGTAATTCTGGTTCCCTCTGTTAAACGGACTTTTATTCTCCCGGTTATTTTTATGAATTCCGGCTTTCTCGGAATCCCGCTTATGCAGCTTTGGGGAGGGTCCGGGGCGATGAACATAATTATTATCTATGATCAGATTCAGACTTTTTTTATTTTTACACTGGGATATCTGGTTCTGGAGGGGGGATTTTCTTTCTCCGGGGTAAAAGCTGCTTTGAAATCTCCGATACTCTGGGCAATTGTGGCGGGATTTCTTTTTAATCTGTTAAAAATTCCTGTACCTGATTCACTGATAAAAACTGCTGTTTTTGCCGGTAACGCAGCACCGCCTCTGGCGGCTTTTGCCCTGGGGCAGAGCCTTTCTAAAAGAAAGAAGGGAAGAATAAGTGTGCATGTCTTATCAGGGACAGTTCTTCGTGTTGCTTTGGGGTTCCTGGTCGGTATCCTGACGGTAAGGCTCTTTTCACTTACCGGTCTGATGAAGAGTGTTATTCTGGTAACCAGTGCTCTTCCTGCTGCAGTGTTCTCCTATGTACTTCCTGCCCGGCTGGGATTTGAAAGTGAAACTCCCCGGGAAATTGTCATTATCTCAACTGTTTTGGGAGTTGTTACCATTCCGTTGTCGTTTTATATTTCCCGGATAATCTAATTGCCGAATGCAGATTTTGTTTACTCAACTTTTAGAACAAACTTGTATCCTCTGCCCCTGTAGGTCAGTATATGTCTCGGGAGTTCCGATTCTCCGAGCTTCTGTCTGAGTTTTGCAATGTGGACGTCAACGGTACGTGTTGTAATTTCACTGTCATAGCCCCATACATCATCGAGAATCATATTCCTGCTTATTATCCTGTCACTGTTTTGGGCAAGATATTCTAAAAGACGATACTCCCGGGCATTCAGATCTATCATTACTTTATTCCCTTTGTCGATTGAGCGTTCGAGTACACCCCGCTGTGAATCAAGGGTAAAATCTCCGAAAGAAACAACACTGCTGCGTGGTTTCTTTGAGGGGCTGTTCAGTCCTGCAGCAGCATCGGGATTTATGTTTCTCCCCGCCGTTCTTCGGAAAAGGGCTTCAATCCTTGCCAGCAGGACCTGCATGTCAAATGGTTTGGCCAGATAATCGTCAGCACCGACTTTTAACCCCATGACTGTATCAATTGAGGTATTCCGTGCAGTAAGCATGAGTATCGGTATATCAATACCTGATTTCCTCAGATTCTGGCAGATTGAAAATCCGTCCCGGCCGGGCAGCATAACATCGAGAAGAATGAGATCGTATTTTCCCGATCGTGCCGCATTTTCCCCCTCGATACCATCACCCAAGACACCTGTTTCGTATCCTTCGGCACAGAGCCGGTCTTCCAGTGTTATCTGAAGTCCCCGTTCATCCTCAATAATCAGAATATTCTTTTTATATTCCATTGGATCTCCCTACTTTGCTGGAATGAAAGGAATGATCAGGGTAAACCTGGATCCTTCAGGTCTGCTCCCGTCAATTCTGCGGTATGGGCTTTCAACAATGAGCCTGCCTCCTGACATAACTGCTTTGCTTTTGGTGATAAAAAGTCCCAGCCCGCTCCCCTTTTCCTGTCTGTTTCTGCTTATACCATCGCGGTAGAATGGATCAAAAATCCTTTTCTGTTCTTTTGCATGGATCCCCCGTCCG
This sequence comes from Spirochaetota bacterium, assembly GCA_003641695.1. GTDB lineage: Bacteria > Spirochaetota > Spirochaetia > B11-G9 > B11-G9 > B11-G9. The sequence goes on along the minus strand of QNBL01000091.1, from coordinate 4,689 downwards.
TCATCCTCCACGGTGATTTGCAGTCTGTCCGGAATAAGAAATTTAAACCTGACTCTTATTTCACCCTGTTCCCCGTTGTAGGCATGAAAAACAGCATTTGTAACCATGTTGGTGACAGCGGTTCCCATAACCTCCGGATAACCTGATCCTGTCTCCGGGAGCCCTTCAGCCTCCCATTTTAAAGTGATATTCCTTGAGTCAGCCAGTGTAATCAAACTTGGTTTTAATGCTCTGGTAAAGTCAGAAAGGCTCATGAATACAGGGGGATCCGGCCTTCTTTTCTTATACTCAATATTTGAATAGGCAAGAATTTTTTCGATCATATCCCCAAGACGGACTGACTGTTCTGCTATCAGCTCTCCATAAACCGTTAATTTTTCAGTTGGGACAATATTGCCGGACAAGTTCTCTGCTGCAGAACGGATAACAGTCAGCGGAGTACGGAGTTCATGGGTTACTGCGGCCACGAACTCTTTTTCCTTATATCTCAAATTCCTCGTTTTCTGCAGTTGAAACAACAGTAGAAAAATGAGACCTGCTACTAACGTATAGATTAAAGTAGTTTCGAGAAACGCAACTGCTGCACGTGTTTCAATATCACGGTAGTATGCTCCGTTCTTACTGTACATTTTTACATAGAATCCTGAATGAAAGACCGGTGGCCGGTCCGGTTTTCCTTTATCAGTATCACCACCATACTGTTTCCCTGCATCCAGCAGTTTTCGTGCATCAGGAATACCGGGAATTTCAATAATCAGGGGAATGACCGGATGGTTTCTTTTGAATAGAATAGTGAAAGGTCTGAAAACATACTCATCAGAAATATTTTTCTTCTCACCCTTGAATTCAAAACCTCGATCCGATGCCGGAAGGTCGAACCATTTAAAATTAAAATCCGGATTCATTGATTCTACAATTTCTTTTACATAGGTTTGTATGAATCCGGTGCGGTCAAGTCTGAAAAAGATTGTTCTACCTGTATCCCCGCCGTTGATTACGAGGTAAAGCTCCCTGGAAGAGGTTTCTTTTGTAAAAAACGAAAAATCCTGCCTAATTCCGATAGGCATCCCTTTGAAAAATTGTTTTTCTTTTGTCCACGCTCCGGTTGAGAAATCAAATTCATAAAACGGTTCTGATCCTTTGGGATCCCTGTACCCGATGCTTGTAACCAGATGAGGAAGATCACCATCCGGTTTGAGGAGCTCTATATCTTGTCTGAGCCAGTTAGCAAGTATTTCACCGGATTCTGCATTCGCCAATGTCTTTGCTATATCCTTTAAAAGGAAATATCTTCTGTACTCAGCCCCGGCAGTACGCCGGATTGAATCTTCAAGTTTTTGCCTGTATTTGAAAATATCAAATTGAACGCTTCTTTCAAATGTATTATACGTAAAAAAGAGTGCTGTAGAGAGACCCACGAGGACGGTCAATGCTGCAATGCTGCCCAAGACCCGGTTTAGAATTTGTGCATGCTTCATGTGGCTATCATAACGCTAAAACCTTCTTTGCACCATAAAACTTTATCAGTAACCAGACTGATTTTACATAGTTTACAAAACTGTTACATTCTCTTAACCCTTTTCTCATCTGAATGAATTACATTCTCTCCTATGGAACAAGAAAGAATAATAAATGTTAAAAATGTGACTCCCTCCGGCTCAAGAAAGAAACGGAGAGGCCGGATAATTGCGGTGGTTGTGATTGCTGCCATAGCTGCAGGAAGTTACCTTTTTTTTAGGATAAAATCCCCTGTTGAAACTATCAGTATACATTCATATACATCTGCCACAGCGGAGTATGGACAGCTTGTCTCTACCACAGAAGCCAGCGGTACGGTGGTACTCCCACGGCAGGTGACAATAGTAAGTCCGGTTGAAGGGTATGCAGATAAGCTCTTTACGGAAGAGGGTTCATATGTTACTCAAAGTGATATTCTTGCAACCCTTGATGCCCCCGGCCTTGAAAACACACGGGATGACCTGACTGTCAGTTTAAATCAGGCTTTAATCGAACTTGAGTCAATAAAGAATGACTATAATTATCAGATCAAATCCATAAAAATCCAACTGGCAAGGCTTAAAACCGATATGGAAGATGCGGCAGAGGATGTCATGACCCTTAAGCAGTTGTCGGAACTTAAAAGTTCCCGTAAGGCTGATTATGAGGATGCTGTAGATATGTATGAGGGCCTTAAGGAACAAAATGAAGACCTCGAAATCAGTCTGGAAGAAACAACGGCAAAGATGGATATTGCTGTCCGCAAACAGCAGGCCTCTATAGATAAAATACAGACAAGCCTGAATCATATTCTTGAAGATATTGAAGAGACCAGGATTAAAAGTCCCATTGAAGGAGAAGTTTTAACAGTTAATGAAAGTCTGGCAATTCCGGGGAGTCTTATAGGGAAAACGGATGTGCTTTTTACCGTTGCAGATAGAACAGAATCCTATATTGATTTTGATGTTTACGAACAGTATGCGGATCAGTTGAAACCGGGGGGCACGATGACAGTAACCATAGGATCAGAAACCATGCAGGCTGAGATAGTAAAAATCGGGAAGATAGCAACAATGGATTCAGACGGTCTTTCCGCCATGGTATCTGTACGTGCAAAACCGGTAACCAAAGAAAGTTTGACTCCCGGTGCCTCGGCGGTGGCAAGTATTAATCTTGGTCTTCAGGAACATGTGCTCCTTTTACCGAGGGGAGCGTATCTTACAACAGGAAGTATGAAATGGGTATACCGGGTAGAAGAGGGGAAGGCATACAAGACAGAGGTTACCCTTGGCACAGTGGAAGGTAATTCTGTGGAAGTCCTCAGCGGATTGAAGAGTGGTGATGAAATCATTACCAGCAGTTATCAGAATTTTATAGATGAAGATGTCATAGAAATTAAATAGGAAGGGTAGGAAAATGATAAAACTGGAGAACATAAATAAACAGTACGATTTGGGTACAGCGAAAGTAAACGCGCTGAAAGATGTATCACTTGAGATTAAAAGGGGTGATTATGCCGCAATTATGGGCCCCTCCGGCTCCGGGAAATCAACGCTTATGCATATTCTTGGAATACTCGACTCAGCAAGTACCGGGAAATACTACCTTGAAGATTATGATGTAACGTCATTGCCGGACAGAGAACAGGCCCGGATCAGAAATCAGCATTTCGGATTCATTTTTCAGAGTTTCAATCTTTTCGGTGAACTCTCCGCAGTTGAGAATGTCATGCTGCCCATGAGTTATGCCGGGGTTGCAGTAAAAGCCCGCAGGGAAAAGGCGGTTAAACTCCTGGAGGATGTCGGATTGTCGCATAGACTTACCCATTTGCCGGCAATGTTGTCGGGGGGAGAACAGCAGCGTGTTGCTATAGCACGTGCTTTGTCTAATGATCCTGATTTGATCCTGGCGGATGAACCGACGGGGAATTTACCTACTGATAAAGGGGAGGAAATCCTTGAAATACTGGAATCCCTGAACCGCCGCGGGGTAACGATTATAATGGTAACGCACAACCCGGAACAAAGTAAACGTGCAGGATATGTCATAGAACTCAGGGACGGAGCTGTTATAAAGGATTCAGCCATGTCAGGGGGAACTAATGCTTAAGGAACCTCATAAAATTATTTTGAGGCGGTTTTATGACCGGCCGCTGGAATCGGGGCTGCTTGTGCTTGCTGTTGCTCTTGGTATAGGCGCATTCTCAGCGGGGTTCTCGTTGCTCATGAACACTGTCAGCTATTCCCATGAACTCTTGAGTTCCCCGGAGTACAAAGAGCTTATTTTCAGTACAAGAAGCAATTCGAAAGAAATGGAGACTCCGGTCAGGAAAAAACTGGTTCAGGAAAATGCTGTTTTGAAAGTTTCTGATCTTGAAGCTGCAAAACTGGCTTCGGGTGTTCAGTGGGCATTCGTGCAGAATCGGGCCCGTCTTCGTCTTATTTCCGGGGATTCACAAAATTATGCTCCTCCGGAAGAAATGGGGCCACCGGTTCCTCCTGGAGCTGCTCAAGAAGATACACCTGATACACAGCAGCCGGATAAAAATTCAGGAAACAATTTTTTCAGGATCTCTGATGATGAACGTGCTGCTGCAGAGGCAGATGAAAGTGTTGTTCTATCTGAGCTTGATGAAATATCGGGGTATGAGGTTACGCCGCAATTTTTCAATGCCTGGGGTATAACAGTATCTGACGGCAGCTTGTTTACTGATACCGATCTGAACAGTACAGCAAACATTATTGTCCTTGGATCTAAACTGGCTTCACTAATTGCAGGGGATGGGAACAATCCTTCGGACCTTTTGGGTAAAAAACTGCTGACACGGGAGGGATACCAGACAATTATTGGAATAACAAATCCTGTTTCCGCCGAATACGATTCCGAATACTTTGCCCCTTATAGGGACCAAAGCGGGGGAGTTTCAGGATTTCGAAGGCGTTTTATGGATACACAGCTTCGTTTTGCTGTTCATGATCCTTCCGATCTTGATCAAACAGCAGAACTGCTGAAAAACTGGTTTACTGCACAGTTTGGAGAAGATCAGATTACCGTTTCCAATCCAAGAGCTGAAGCAATGCAGCTTGTAAAAAGAAACAGAGGAATAGGAGTACTCATACTATTTTTATCTGCAGCCGGTTTCTTTATCGCTTTGGTAAATGTTTCAAATATTCTTATCAGCAGGGTGTTACG
>QNBL01000345.1 GCA_003641695.1 Spirochaetota bacterium | reverse complement strand
TAAACCCTTTTGACATCATGAAAGCCGCCATGTTGTCTGTAATAAGAGTTACATCCACCCCGGACTGCTGCAGTTCCCAACTGGTCAGCCTGGCGCCCTGTAGAAGAGGCCGGGTCTCATCTGCGTATACACGGAATTTTACACCGTCCTCATGAGCCAGATACATTGGAGCTGTTGCAGTGCCCAGTTCAGAGGTTGCAAGAGATCCGGCATTACAATGAGTGAGAACCCCCATCCCGTCCTTGATAAGTTCTTTTCCGCTAAGTCCAATATTTCTGCAAATCTGCCGATCTTCATTATGTATGCGGACAGCTTCCTCTTCAAGAGCCTTATAAATCTCTCTGGAATCAGAGCTATCCAGACTTTCCGCAAATGCAACCATTCTTTTTAGCGCCCAGCTTAGATTGACCGCCGTGGGTCTTGAAGTATCAAGATATTCAGCACTTTTTCTTAGTGCTTTCAGAAACTCTTCCTTCGGAAGATCTGTCTTATCCTTTACACCATAAAGTAATCCATAAGCACCTGCAATTCCGATTGCCGGAGCGCCGCGGACCTTTAATTTTTTTATTGAATCCCAAACTTGCTCTACACTCTCCTGCTTTTCAAATTTCACCTCTACAGGAAGGAGCGTCTGATCAAGCAAGGTTAAAACACCATCTTTCCAGGAAAGAGTCTGTGCTAATGCTGAATAGCCTGATTTATTTTCCGCCATAATTATAAAACTCCAGATTTACTTAACCATAGGAGGGATGTCCGGTGGACACCCCTCCTCTTTTTTCTAAAACCCCGGGCCGGATTATTCCGGTATCCAGGATGCTTTACAAAGATCCGATTCGCTGAATTTGGGGAACTTAGCTTTCAGATCATCCATATTCTTTACACCTGCTTCTTTAAGCATATCATTTGTAAAAAGCATTGGCTGAATAAGAAGGTCGTGAGGTAATGTTTCTCCTGCTATAAGCATGCTTATCCCGCGTACTGAAACAGCTCCGATAACGGACGGGTTTGTACACGCAGTTGCTCTCCAGGGATTACCCTCTGTGGTCATGAGCTGGATATCCTGGGTTGAGATATCAGCTGAGTAAACCTTAATATCGGTTCTGTTCAGTTCTTCAAGAGCCATTACAACACCCTTTGCGAACTCATCATAGGGAGAAAAGTATGCATTTATCTCGGGATGAGCCCTGAGAGATGCGGAAACCTGATCCGCATTTTTAACGGAAAATGGAGATTCGAAAGTTCCGGTTCTTACAATTTCTTTTATTCCGGGATTCTCCTGTTTGATTTTTGTAAAGGCTTCGTCTCTCTTATCAAGCGGAAGACATCCGGAAACATAAACATAACCTACATTTGCCTGACCGTTATAATCTTTTACAAGCTGTTCCAGAGCCATTCTACCAAGCGCATGGTCGTCCTGTGCAATCTGAGGAATTTTAGGATTATGGAGATCAACATCGAATGCAATAACGGGAATTCCCGCTGCAAGAGCATCTGCAGCTGGTTTTTCCATTGTTTCAGAAAGACCATGATCAATAATAATACCGTCAACCTTCATGCTAATAGCCTGATAAACGAAATCAGCTTCGGCTTTGTTGTCCATATTCTTTCCAAGAACCGTTAATTTTATTCCCAACTTCTCTGCCTGCTGCTCTGCACCTGCTCTCCACAACTGCATAAACTCACCTTCAACCATCTGACGTACAAGGGCTATGTGAATCTGCTTTGAACCGTCAAAAGGGGCCGGTGCTCCCGGTAAACCCTTTGAACCGGATTCCTTGTCACCATTTGCGAAAACTGATGCTGCCATCAGAACCATCATGAATACAATAAGTATTCTTTTCATGTTTTTCATATAAATCCTCCTATAAATATCCATCTTCTTAAAGAAGATGCTGTGAACAATTTTAATGGATATTGGACTCTTCAATATCCTCTGTGGTAACCTCATAATACTCTTTCCGTTTGGTAGTCTCAGTACTCAGGCTTTCTACGAGCTGCAGTGCTTCTTTAACACTGAAGTTTTCATGAATAACCGCCTTAACACCTTGAACTATTGCAGCGGGATAATCGGACTGCCAGATATTTCTTCCCATATCAACCCCAATAGCACCTTCGTTAATTGCGTTGTAGCAAAGATTCAAAACATCCTCATAGGTATCAAGCTTCGGGCCACCTGCAACAACAATGGGAACGGTACATTTAGAGACAACCTCTTCGAATCCATCACAGTAGTATGTTTTTACAATATCCGCACCAAGCTCAGCGGCAAGACGGGAAGCATGAGTCAGATACCTCTTCTCCTTCTTATCCTTTAAGGCTTTTCCCACTGCTGTAACTCCAAGAACCGGCAGATCAAAGGAAGAAGCATCTTCTACCATCTGTGCCAGATTCATTATCGTCTGGTGTGAATACTCTGCACCGACAAAAATTGAAACTGCAACTGCAGATGCATTAAGCTTAACCGCTTCCATTGCACTTAAAATAATCTCTTCATTATCTATATCCTTGTCCAGAACAGTATTTCCGCCGGATGCCCTTAAAACAACACCCTTACCAAAATCAGATGCCACATCAGTTTTTAAAACCCCTGCAGTAAGCATAAGGGAATCCACATGAG
>QNBL01000090.1 GCA_003641695.1 Spirochaetota bacterium | reverse complement strand
TTGTATCATTTATCGGTTCTCACCCGATAAACCTATCATACTTAGCCCCGGAAATAAATAGTATATGCCGATTTACTTATCAAAAAGAAAGATATATACTCATCGTTATGGGCAACAATCTACAATTTTATGCCGCCTCTCCCCGGAACCTTGCTGATCTTATGGCAAAGGAGATCACTTCATGCGGAGGTGAAAATCTTGCAGAAACCCCCACAGGCATCTATTTTTCCGGGTCTCTGGAAACCGCCTGCAGATTTCTTGTATGGTCCCGGGTTGGAAGCAGACTTTTCCTGCAGCTTAAAACCTTTGAGGCCGAAACACCGGAAGATATATACAAAGGTGTATACTCCCATCCCTGGGATACAGAGTTTGACGCTTCAGCTTCTTTTACCATCAGCACCGATCTTATAAAAACAACGGTCGTGAATCACCAGAACTTTGCTTCCCAAAAGATGAAGGATGCCATCGTAGATCAGTTTAGGGAAAAAACCGGAGAAAGACCTCAAATTGACAACAAAAAACCCGACATCACGCTGCATCTTCTGATAAAGGAGAACACTGCTGTTCTCGGTATGGATCTCGGAGGAGGAAGTCTTCATCAGCGAGGTTACAGAACAGTAAGCGGTCCTGCTCCCCTAAAAGAAAATGTTGCTGCGGCCATTCTGCTGCGAAGCGGCTGGCCGGAGATTGCAGAAAAAGGAGGCTCCTTTATTGACCCCTTCTGCGGGACCGGGACGCTGTTGATCGAAGCTGCGATGATTGCCGGAGATACTGCTCCCGGACTCCTTAAAAGGAGAAGGGGAATGGACTTCTGGAAAAGGTTCAATCCTGAAGTTATGGAAAACGTTTTAAGGGAAGCAGAAGGCAGAAGGGCTGCAGGGGAAAACAGGATTCCGAGAATATACGGTTTTGACAAAGATAAAAATGCAGTCGCATCAGCCTTGAAAAATATATCCTCTGCCGGGTTTGACAGGTTTATACACGTTGAAAAACGGAATTTTGAGAATCTGTCAGTTTCCTTTTTACCTCCCGGTCTCATGGTATCCAATCCCCCTTACGGAGAACGTCTGGATGAGATCGAAACCCTTATTCCCCTGTACAAGGGGATAGGAGCTGTCTCTTCAAAGGAACTTCGGGGATGGAAGATAGCCGTTCTCTCCGGAGATATCAAGCTTTCAAAAGCCATAGGACTGAAACCGGATAAAGTCAACACGGTTTTTAACGGTCCGATAGAATGTTCTCTTGGAGTTTTCCGGATATATTCTGATAAAGAAAAATCAGATTTAAAGAAAACCATATCAAAAAAGATTTCGGAAAGAACTCCATCCTCCCCCGGAGCAGAGATGTTTGCCAACCGTCTCAGGAAGAACCTTAAAGCATTAAGAAAATGGGTATCGGGCAGCGGTGTTACAAGTTACAGGATATACGATGCCGATATGAGTGAGTACTCTGCAGCAATCGACTACTACGAGGGGAAGTGGCTGAACCTGCAGGAGTACGCTCCGCCGAAAGAAATCCCTCTGGATAAAGTAAAAAGACACAGAGAGGAGATGATCGATGGTCTTCTCTCTGTTATACCGGTTTACAAGCAGGATCTCTTTATAAAGGTAAGAAAAAGACAGGCGGGAAAATCCCAGTACAACAAAATTTCAACTGTTAACGATAAAAAGGTAATCCATGAAAACGGACACTCTTTTTATATAAACCTTTCCGATTACCTCGATACGGGAATATTCCTTGATCACCGGGAAACGAGAAAGTTGATTGAATCCATGGCAGGAGGGAAGCTGTTTCTGAACCTTTTTGCCTATACCGGAACTGCAACTGTTTATGCTGCTGCAGGGGGAGCACATAGTACAACAACCGTAGATATGTCTTCTACCTACCTTGAATGGGCAAAAGAAAATATGAATCTCAACGGATTTACCGGGGACAGTCACCGTTTTTTTAAGGCTGATGTTCTTACCTGGCTGCAAAGGGAGAAAAAAAGGTATGATCTAATATTCCTTGATCCTCCGACCTTTTCAAACTCCAAGAGCATGGACAAAACCTTTGATATTCAGCGGGACTATCCGGATCTTTTACATTGGACAACCAGCCTCCTGAATTCCGGGGGTACCTGTATTTTTTCGACCAATTTCAGGAAGTTCAAGCTGGACAGCAGCATTTTCCCGGAACTTGAGATCAAGGATATCTCGGAAGAAACAATACCGGTTGATTTTTCAAGGAATAAAAAGATACACTACTGCTGGGAAATAAGGAGAAAACAATATGACTGATGAAGATATGATAAAGGGAACACAGAAGAAACTTGCCGTTCTGATTGATGCTGATAATACACAGCCTTCAATTATTGAAGGGCTTCTGGCAGAAGTTGCCAAATACGGGATCGCCAGCGTTAAAAGAATATACGGTGACTGGACCGGACCGCAGCTCAAAGGATGGAAGGAGACACTCCTGGAGTTCTCAATAGTACCGATTCAGCAGTTCGGGTATACTGTCAGGAAAAATTCCACCGACAGCTCAATGATTATTGATGCGATGGACCTTCTTTACACTGAAAAACTGGACGGATTCTGTCTTGTTTCCAGTGACAGTGACTTTACCAGACTTGCTTCGAGAATAAGAGAGGAAGGACTGCTCGTATTTGGATTTGGAGAACTTAAAACGCCACGGCCGTTTGTTGTAGCCTGTGATAAATTCATATACACCGAGATCCTGAGAGAAGATTCAACCGAAACCATTCATAAGAATCTTGGCAGCCGTAATCTTAAGCAGGACACAAAACTGGTATCCCTCTTACGAACTGCGGTTGAGGACTCAGCAGATGACAGCGGATGGGCATATCTTGGTAACGTGGGACAGAATATCGCCAAAAAATCACCCGAATTTGATTCCAGAAATTACGGGTACAAGAAATTGGGTGAGCTTATGGATGCGACTGATCTTTTTGAAAAGGATGAAAGAGTCCAGAATAACTCTCCGGGGAAACTACTGTACTTCAGGGATAAACGTAAAAAAAAGTAGAGCTCTTAAGCTCTACCTGGATCTTTAATCTGCTCATCTTCCATCTTGACCGAGGATGTTGTTTCCTGCTGATTCCAATGGAAAAGGACATAAGCAATACACCCTATGGTGGAAAAAAATATAACTGCATGTGCAATCGAAATTGCTGTATCTGAAGGGCTTAACATGTACACGTCTCCTATTTTTTTTAGAGTATACCATAAATATTGTCGGACGTGAAGCCGAAATGTATAAATTTTTATAAGGATTTTGTCATGAATTTATTAAAAAACAAAACTGCAATTTTGACAGGAGCCACAGGCATGCTTGGAAGCTGCCTTGCAAAGACCTTAATGACAGCAGGAGTAAATCTCGTTCTTCAATATAACAGCTCAGATACAAGAGCTGTCGGGCTTATGGATTTCTCAAAAAAAAGCAGGGTAAAAGCTGCTGCACTGAAACTCAACATGCTTAAGGAAGAGACTCCATCAGTACTCATGAACAGAGCAATCAGCTTAACCGGCAGGATTGATTATCTCATCAACTCCGCTTCCATCTATAAAAGCAGCACCCTGGCCGATATGACAACGGCTGACATAATCGAAGCTGTCTCTGTAAATGCTGCAGCACCTCTTATGCTCTCCAGAGCGTTCAAGAATCAATGTAAAACCGGAGTAATAGTAAATATCCTTGATGCCCGTATGGTTGATTATGATAAAAACCACGTTGCGTACTCCTTAAGTAAACAGATGCTGTTCTCTCTTACACGGATGATGAGTGTTGAGTTTGCTCCCGACATACGGGTAAATGCCATAGCACCGGGGATAGTAACAATCCCTGAAGGAACCCCTGAGGATACCGTTGCCAGGATGAAAGCTGCAACACTCCTTAAAAAAACCGGAACCGGTGAGAACGTTGTATCAGCACTGATTTATCTCCTTTCAAACAGTTTCGTAACAGGAGAAACACTCTTTGTTGACGGCGGTAGAAATTTAAACGGAAGGATGTTCGGTTTGTAGAAGGCATAGAACTGCTGCAGCCCCTTTACAATGTCAGAGGCAGGCAGCAGATGAGAATCAGGATTTACAATTTTACACCGTATTCTTTTTTCAGGAACTCAATGTTCCTGAGGGTATTTTCATACTTGACTTTCCCGTAATTGTAGAAATCAAAATCGATTGAAGATACATTATTCTGAATCAGACTCCATAAAAACCAGAATATATCCGGATAGGGTCTGAACATGTCCACATAGAAAAGGGTTTCTTCAACATTACTGCCCTCACAGTAATGCTCTACCAGTTTTTTCTCCACCCTCCTTGGTACAAGGATCTCCTGGAACATATCAGATAGATCATAGTATTTGGGACCCATTGCGGCATATTCCCAATCAATGATATACATGGGCATTTCAAATTTATTCCGGGAATCTTCAGTTACCTGGATAAAGTTATCAGCGAGAAGATCGTTGTGCGTAAGCACATAATCACTCTTGGGGATATCTATTGCTTCGTTCAGTTTTTTAAGACTGATGAACACCCCCTTGATATCAAATTCAGGATAATCAACATTCAGACCATCCAGAATACTTCCCAGTTTCATACACTGCTCATAGGGATTAAAAATATAATCCAGTTCAGCACCACTAGTGTGTATCCTTCGTATTGGGTCAACAATGAGATCCCACATCTCTTCCCGTACAAAATCTTCGTTCTTTAAGGTATATGCTCCGGTAAGAAACTCTACAATAGTAACATGCTTGTCTGGAAGATAGGCAACAGGCCTTGTTGTTATTTTTGCCTCCGCCATCCGGGTAAGAGCTTTGTATTCTCTGTCCCGGTCAATAAACATCTCTGTTTTATCACCGTAAACACGAATTGCCACATCTCCTTTACTGCAGTATGCCCGGTAGAGTTTGTTTGTTATTCCTCCGGAGAGGACCGAAACAGTAACATCCTCCCCTTTCCACTCGGGAAGCAGATCTACAACAATATCAGGAGTAAACTCCACTTTAAGTAAATCAGATGTCTTTGTTGTCACATAACTCTCCTTAAGTACATTGGAATTAACCATCCTGCGGCGTAACTCCCCCGCAGGATATCTGACATAAACCCTTTATTAATGATTATACACCAGTTCCGGCAGCCATGTGGCTATCCCGGGGAACAGCCTGCCGGCCAAAGCCGACCAACAGGCTGCCGGGCAAGCCGTCAGTACGGCCAGTATAACAAAAAAATCAAGATTGTTTTATGAAAATGATTTTCCATCATCTCCTCCGGTTTTTATCCCGTGTCCACCAACTATTCCCTTGACTTTTGGATTTTCCTGTCGTATTGTATTAGTGTCATAGTACAATACGACAAGGCGGTTGGTATGAAGAGTGAAGAACAGGAACCAATTCAGTTCAGACTGGACCCCAAAAGCGGTGTCCCTTTTTACAAGCAGATCATCCTCCAAATCGAAATGGCTATTGCCGATGGAAGGCTGACTAGCGGCGACCAGCTCCCCACTGTACGAGGGCTGGCAGTAAACATCAAGGTAAATCCCAACACCGTAGCAAAAGCATACAACGAACTGGAGATAAAGGGGGTTGTAACAACCCAGCAGGGAACAGGAACCTTTATCAGCAATAAAAAGATCTCCCTTACAGAGGTGGAAAAAGAGCGGGTACTTGCAGAGCTTACCAGACCGTTTATCTCAACTGCACATGCATACGGATTCAAAATAGATGACCTGATTAACTATCTTAAAACATTGGCAGAGGACAAGGAGATTAAAAATGCTTAGAAAACAAACTTTTAACAGAATAAAAAACCTCCCCCGGTATACTTTAAAGAAGGATTTTACATTTAATGTTTTCTCTTTTCTGATTCTGGGGATATTCTTTACCGCAGGGGTGCTTCTACAGGGATTCCTTTCCGGTTCCCTGGAAGCTGAGCTTATTGCTCAAACAGCAGGAGAAGCAGTCTTTTCAGGGATTATCCTTACCATGCTTCCTCTGTGGTCAGTAACAATAGTTCTGATTATATCAATATGGGTTTCAATGCTCTTTCTCGTGCAGACACCCTTGTATATACTCTTTACGATTCTCTCTGCCGGCATCCTTTTTTCTCCATCCGTTCAAATCATACTGGAATGGGAAAAAGGAGTACTGCTTAGGCGGGGGAAGTTTAAAACCGTGAAAAGTTCCGGACTCATATTTATTATGCCACTAATAGACCGCCTTACTCAGAAAATCGATACCAGAATCAGAGCAACGGATTTCAGTGCCGAAAAATCCCTGACTAAAGATACCGTTCCGGTTCATGTAGACGCGCTGGCTTTTTGGCTGATATGGGATGCCCAGAAAGCTGTTCTGGAGGTAGAAAATTTTATCGAGGCAGTTACCCTTTCCGCCCAAACCGCCCTCAGAGCTTCAATCGGGAAGAACAACCTTTCTACCCTGCTGACAGACAGAGCCTTTATATGCAATGAAATTCAGCAGATCCTCGACGAGAAAACCAACCCCTGGGGTATTACCATCCTTTCAGTGGAGTTTACCGATATAATAATTCCTGACAATCTTGAGGATGCCATGAGCCGGGTGGCCCAGGCAGAAAGAGAGAAGGAAGCACGGGTCATCCTTGGAGCAGCAGAGGTGGAGATCGCCAAAAAATTTGAAGAGGCTTCGAAATACTATCAGAAAAACCCCACGGCTCTGCATCTGCGAGCCATGAACATGGCATACGAGGGGATCAGAAAGAATAACAATTCCATGATGGTGCTTCCCTCGTCGGCCCTGGACAGTATGAACCTCGGGAGTATCACAGGACTATCCGCTCTGCACCAGGTGGATTCGGTTAAAAGAGAAATGGAAAACAAGGAAACCAAAGGGGGAAATAGATGATACAGGCAGTAGATGTAAAAAAATCATACCAGACAGGCGAAACAGAGGTAAAAGCTCTGCAGGGAGTAAGTTTTTCCATAGAAAAGGGGGAGTTTATGTCAATTGCCGGCCCGTCGGGATCCGGCAAAACAACGCTTCTCAATTTAATCGGCTGTCTCGACAAGGCGGATTCAGGAAAAATCCTGATAGACAGTGAAACTATCCACGACCAGTCAAAGAAGGAGCTGGCATTGTTAAGACGGGAGAAGATCGGTTTTATCTTCCAGTCCTTCAATCTGATCCCGGTACTGACAGCTTTTGAAAACGTCTCCTTTGCCCTTTCACTTTTAAATGTTCCGGAAAAAGAGATTGAAGAGAGAACGCTCATACTCCTCGAGGAGGTTGGACTCAAGGGGATGGAATACAGGCTGCCTAACCAGCTCTCCGGCGGCCAGCAGCAGCGGGTTGCCGTTGCAAGAGCTCTTATAAAGAATCCGCTGATAGTACTCGCAGATGAACCGACAGCCAATCTTGATTCAAAGACCGGGGAGGATATTCTGAAACTCATGAAGGCAATGAACACGAAGCACAATACAACCTTTGTCTTTTCCACCCATGATCAAATGGTAATGGATTATGCAGACCGGCTTATTCACCTCCACGACGGCCAGATTCAGAGCGATGAATTAAACCCTGCAGCAAAGGGTTAGGAGGTCCAGAATGAAATTTTTAATCCATTTTGCATGGAAAAACCTGTCCCGGTACAGGAAAAGGACAGTAATCACTTCCCTTGCTCTTGCCTTCGGAATCGGTCTGTACATATTTACCGATTCAATGCTTGTGGGCATCGCCGAAGAATCGGAGAGAAATTTAATCTGGTACGAAACAAGTTCAGCCAGAATAATGGACAAGGAATACTGGCAAGAGAAAGACAACCTTCCGCTGAAGTATGCGATAGACAACAAAGAGCAAGTCCTGGATACCCTTAAGGCTGCCGGGATCAAAGCCGCTCCGAGAACTGTTTTCGCTGGAGAGGTTATTGTGTACAAGGATCCCTACCCTGAAGACGGTTCCATCTATTCCAAAATATTCGCCATTGATCCTCTTAAGGATTCTGATGTATTCCGGTTTAAAGACGCCATTGTCAAGGGGCGGTATTTGAAACCCGGAGAGAATGGTGTGCTGATCGGCTCCTGGCTTGCCGAGGATATTGGAGCTGATGTAGGGTTCCCGTTAAGCATTACAACCAGGACAAGAGACGGCTATATGCAGGTAATAGATACAACAATCGTCGGTATTATCAACTGCCCCAATCCCTACATCAACAGAGCATCACTCTTCATCCCCCTGGATACAGCGGATTCCTACCTGGATATGAGAGGAGGAGTAACCGAAATCGACATGAAATATTCAAATTTCCGGAAAGCTGCATCCATAAGCAGTGAAGTCCTGGAAAAACTAGGGCCTCTTGCCGAAAGAGTAGAGATCAAAACATGGGAAGAGCTCGCAGCCGATTTTATTGCCCTTGCCGAAATGAAATCAAAAAGTTCCGGGATATTTCTCCTATTAATCTTTGTTATCGCCATTGTAGGGGTTTCCAACACTATGCTTATGGCTGTTTTTGAACGGGAGCGAGAACTTGGAATGATGCGGGCAATGGGAATGGAGGATAAACAGGTGCGAAGAGCATTCCTCCTGGAAGCTGCCGGAATTGGTATTATTGGTTCTCTGGCCGGAATACTTTTCGGAATTCTTCTTGATTTTCTTATAATTCACTGGGGTATCGACTATACATCAATCCTGCGGAAAGCTGATATGGGATACAGGGTCTCAGGAGTACTTTACGGTACCTGGAACCCCTCTGCCATGATTAAAGCTTTCTTTATTGGAATTTTCCTTGCTGTTGCTTCTGCATGGATTCCGGTAAAACGGGGATTGAAGATGGAAATAACCGACACCCTGAGAAACGTGTAGGAGGGGGCCTAAAATGAAATTAAGCAAGATAGCATTGCGGAATATACGCCGCAATACAAAAAGAAGCATCCTGTCTGCAACAGCAATTACTGTTGCAACAATGGCAATTGTCTTCATGTTCGCACTGATCAATGGAATGATCCTTGATATGCAGTGGAATATTACATCCTACATCACCGGGGAGATCCGGCTTCACAACAGGGCATACGATAAAAACGAAATGGTGAATCCGGTTT
>QNBL01000089.1 GCA_003641695.1 Spirochaetota bacterium | reverse complement strand
TTTCTCTGTAACAGCTCCGACAGCTTTTTGATAGTCTGCTGATAAAATTGTATCTTTTAAAAGAGCCTCTTTGCGGTCATTTTCCAATAATGCTTTGATATAGGCAAGAGATAAATTCTTTATCGAATAACCTTTGTCTGAATAAAAAGCTTTTATGGTTCCATAGTCGGATTCCATTCCTTTATAAACAGCTGAAAGAACTCTCATTGCAGCTGCAAGATCCTGTACAATTGGTTTGTTTCCGAACTGAAATCTCATGGCGTACAGAAAATCATACAATTCTTTTTCGTTACCTCCTGTTCCGGCCTGAAATTCTCCTACCGTTCGCTGGATAAGGTTTGGATACTGATATCCGTCAAAAAAATCCCGCATTAAAGCATATCCGCCGATATCCCGGTATCTTTTAGCAAGAAACCCTTCAGGATCGGTCAATGTAAGTCTTTCTTTAATCGTCCTTTTCACAGGAAAAGGAAGGGAAAAAAAGATTCTCCCTTTTACTTCCACATTCATTTTTTTTGTGGAGAAAAAATCTTTTTTGATTTCCATCTCACGGGTACCTTTCCCGACAAAAACTGCACAGGGTGTTGATCCTCTGTATACACCATCCACAAAGACCAGTGCGTTCTCAGGTGCTGTTTCAAATTTGAATAGTGTTCCCGGTTTCCTTAGTCCTGGTAGAACCAGAAGGATAAAAAGGATAAATAAAACCACTGCAGCATACAAAAAGGTAAGATAAACCCCGGGTTTAATTCCCATCAGTGGTTTAAGCTTAACAACAATATCTTCTTCAGGAATTTCTTTTTTATTCTTATTTTTGATCTTGCTCATACCGGGAAGACTATCCCTATCTGCATTGTCTTGTCAACGTCACCTTTCTGTGTTAGTCTCCATAGCTATGGAAAGATGGTTTTATACAGTACAATCGGTAACAGAAAGATTCCTCACATACCGCAAAAGGAAAAAATACAGAATAAAGAAAAAACAGCAGGCCAAGAATCCTGTTGTGGACTGGATAGAGGCTTTTTTATGGGCGGCAGGAGTGGTACTTCTTATAAATCAGTATCTTTTTCAGGCCTATCAAATTCCTTCGGGATCCATGATAAGTACTCTGTTAATAAAAGACCATATCTTTGTGAACAAAATTATATACGGGCCGGAGCTTATCCCCGGAAAATTCAAGATGCCGGGGTTCAAAGAACCAAAACGCAACGAGGTTATTATCTTTGAAAGCCCGAACTATATCTCGAAAGGTTCTGTATTCGATGTCCTCCAAAGGGTACTTTACATGCTGACTTTGTCCCTTGTCGACATAGATAAAGATGAGAATGGCAACCCGAAACCCCATTTCTTAATCAAAAGAGCCGCTGCGGTGGGGGGGGATTCAGTCCGGTTTATAAAGGGTGAACTTGAAATTAAACCTCCTGGATTTGAAAACTGGTTGGCGGAGAAGGAATTCAAGAAAATCTCATCCTTTCCCGATACCACCCGGCGTCTTACATCACCTGATGAATACCCTGGAATAAGGGCTTCAGCTTTTGAGGATTCCTTCAGAACCGACGGTATCAACCCATCTGCCAGGCTTTCAGAACTTGCATCCGGAGAAAGTCCCAACGGAGACATGTTTGCCTGGATGAAGTACCGGAGTGAAGCCAATTACCAAATAAGCCCACAAAACAGAAGGTACGGGATTCTCTGGCGGAAATTTGAGACAGGGTGGTATATCCCGGAAGGATGGATTTTCCCCCTCGGAGATAACAGAGACAACTCCAAGGATGCAAGATACTTTGGTCCGGTTTCCCTGAAAAACGTCCTGGGTAAAGCAATGTTCAAATACTGGCCTGTAAACCGAATCGGGATCATCAGATAAACATGAGAAGAAAGTATTCAACGTATCATGAAAGGAACCGCAGTTCCAAAAAGTTTTTGAGAATAATCAAGTACCTGCTTTTTCTCTTTCTCCTGTATACCTTTATTACTGTATTTTTACTTTCCTCATATGTCATGAAAACATCTTCCATGGAACCGGATTTAAAAACCGGACAGAGAGTTCTTGCAGCTCCTGTTGTATACGGGGGCAGATTTTTTAATACAAAATTTAAACTCCCGGGATTCCGAAATCCGGAAAGGGGAGACATTGCAGTACTATCAATAAATACAGCTTCCTTGTCAAAACTCATACTTGATTCTGCTCTCAGATTCTTTACCTTTCAGCAAAAAACCATTTTTAACAGTGCGCAGGATACATGGAAAAGGCCGGTTACTATTAAGCGTATAATAGGTGTTCCGGGAGATGTTGTCAGAATTGATAACTATACCGCTTATATAAAAACCGCCGGGTCATCCTCTTTTTCCTCCGAAAGAGATATTATTCTTAAAAGATATACTATCCAAAGAGGAAAGCTTCCAGATGGATGGAGTGCAGATTTACCGTTTTCAGGCAGCAAAGAGCCTGTTAAGCTTAAAGAGGGAGAGTACCTGGTGCTTAACGATAACAGAGCTGATGTAAACGATTCAAGATTGTTCGGTCCTGTTCCTGAATCCGCAATAAAAGCTCTTGTCTTTCTCTCGTATCTTCCCGGCTTTTCATTCAAGTAGTGAACACAGCATATCCTGTATCAATCTACATACATATTCCCTTCTGCACAAAAAAATGCGGATACTGTGACTTCTATTCAATATCCGGAGGAAGCAGTTACTACAGCAGTGTACTTGAAAGAATTATTCTTCAGTTAAAAACTTTTATTGCTAAAAACCCTGTAATCGATGTGTATACCGTATACATCGGCGGAGGGACTCCAAGTTCTCTGCCCCTTAATCTACTGGAGAGCTTTTTATCTGCTCTGGAAGATATTCTTCCCTCAAACGTTGAAGAGTTTACCATGGAGGTAAACCCTGAAGATATACATAAACCCTTTTTGGAAATGCTGTTCTCTCACCATATAAACAGAATAAGCATGGGTGTCCAAAGCCTCAACGAAAGTGTCCTCAAGGTGCTTGAACGAAATACTTCCCGATATAAAACCTTAAAGGCTCTTGACTGTCTTGCTTCAAATTGGCAGGAAAATATAAGTTTTGATCTTATAACATCCGTACCGGGGCAGGAGACAGCCGATACCTTACGTGATCTGCAGACACTCTTAAAGTTTTCACCTGGTCACATTTCCCTGTACACACTTACTTTTGAGAATGGTACACCGCTGACAAAAAAGCTGGAAGAAGGGACCATTCATAAAGTTTCCGAAGAACATGAGGCGGCTATGTTTGATGGATGTACTGATTATCTCGAAGAAAATGGGTATTACCGTTACGAGATTTCGAACTTCTCAACCCCCGGAGAACAGTCACTGCACAACAAGGTATACTGGGATTTAAATCCCTATTTCGGAGCTGGTCCATCTGCCGTTTCCACCATCCCTTTTCAGAACAAAGCCTTGAGAATTGAAAATCCCCGGGACATGAAAAGTTTTTTACATGGTAACTTTGAACTCATTAACTCCCAATCCTTTCTTTTGGAACATCTGCTTATGGGTTTCAGACTGATAAAGGGAATACATGTAGGAAGAATTGAATCGATATTTCCAATTGATATCTTCTCAACTTTTACCAGAACCATTGACAACTGGTCCAGGAATCTTAAATTTAACGAAGGATATCTCTCTCTTGACAGAAGCGGTCTTATGCTGCTCAACAAATTTCTGTCCGATATTGCAGACGAAATACCTGAAGACTTGCCTGAAAATTACTCCTGGCCCCTTCGATCCTGATATTCCTGCCTCCTTGACACCTCTTTTTTAACTATGCTATTTTTAACTATAATTTAATTTTAAGGAGTAACTATGTCCGGCCACAGTAAATGGGCAAGTATTAAACATAAAAAAGGCGCTGCTGATGCCAAGCGCGGAAAAATCTTTACCAAAATAATCAAGGAGATTACCGTTGCCGCCCGCCTCGGCGGGGGAGATATAGAGGCAAACCCAAGGCTCCGTACCATTGTTCTCAAGGCGAAAGCGGAAAATATGCCGAAAGATAACATTGAACGGGCGATTAAAAAGGGTACTGGAGATCTTGAGGGAGTTGATTACGTAGAGGGAACATACGAAGGATATGGACCCGGCGGAGTCGCAATTATGATAGACACCCTGACGGATAATAAAAACCGTACTGCAGCGGATATTCGGAGTATTCTTACAAAGAACGGCGGAAATCTTGGAGAAAACGGATGTGTTTCCTACCTTTTCCAGAGAAAGGGACTGATAACATTTGATGCTCAAAACTATACGGAAGACGAAATCTTTGAAGCTGCTCTTGAAGCGGGAGCTGAGGATGTATCCACCGAAGAGGGAATAATCGAGGTCATTACTGAACCCGATGATTTTAACACAGTGGTTGAGACTCTCCAGGAAGCAGGATTCAAAACAGAATCAGCAGAAATAACCAAAATACCTGACAGTACAGTTTCTCTTACTGATGAAAAAACACGAAAAGCCCTGAGACTTATTGAAAAACTCGAAGATAATGATGATGTGCAGTCCGTCTCGACTAACCTTGATATACCGGAAGGTTTCGATCCAGACGCAGAAGACTAGATGAAAAGGATTCTCGGCATTGATCCCGGATTTGCCGCAACCGGCTGGGGTGTAATCGATGTTTACGGCAGCCGGTTCAAACATGTTGATCATGGGTATATCAATACTGTCCCCGCAGACAAGGAGGGGAACAGGCTTAATACCATTTATAAAAAGTTAGGCGGTATCATTGATGAGTTTAAGCCTGATTTTGCCGGAATCGAAGAGATTTTCTTTGCCAGAAACAAACTGAGTGCCATACCCGTTGCACAGGCAAAGGGGGTCATCCTTCTTGCACTGGAACGTAAAGCTGTTACAACAAAGGCTTTCACTCCGCTTCAGATAAAGCAGGCTTTAACAGGAAACGGCAGGGCCGAAAAGAAACAGGTTCAGAACATGGTTACGCTGCTCCTCGGATTATCGGAGGATATAAAACCTGATCACGCTGCAGATGCTCTGGCAGCCGCCATCTGTTTCCAGAACAGCACCGCTATTGGAGATCTTACATGATTAATAGTATAGCAGGAACATATTCAGGGAGAAGCGGGTCGCTTCTTTATCTCGCCTTTAACGGCATTGAGTGGGGAATTGAAGCAACCGAAAGCGCCATTGTTCATGCCGCAGCTTCAAAGACCCCTGTGAAGGTATTTACCTACCTGCATCACCGTGAAGATCAGATGATCCTCTACGGCTTTTATACCACAGAGGAAAGAGCGGTTTTCCTGGAACTGATAAAGGTCTCAGGAATAGGTCCCAAACAGGCTATGCGGATGCTCTCCGGGATTGGAACCGATGAACTTGTGAGAGCACTGGATGCCGGAGATACCGACAGGCTGTCACTTCTGCCCGGAATTGGGAAAAAGACAGCTGCCAAGATTGTTCTGGCTCTCCGGGGCAAATTGAAGCTTGATGACGGGGCGAAAAGTCAGGAGCAGTTTCCTGACATAATAGAGGCTCTTATTGGCATGGGATTTGACCGCCGAAAGAGCAGAAAAGCCCTGGATGAGCTGAGAAAAGATACCAAATATGCAGCTTATAAAGGCGATGAACTGGAAAAACAGCTCTTTAGAGATGCCATAGTCTATTTAAGTTCATAAAATAATTAATGGTGAGCGTATGTCAGATAATGATCCGTTTTTAAATCCGCACTATAGAGAAGATACAGATGCACGGGAAGCATCCCTCAGGCCTCAGTTTCTGAAAGATTTTCAGGGTCAGAAAGATTTAAAGGAAAACCTTAATGTTTTTATAACTGCTGCAAGAGAACGTGAGGAAAGCCTGGATCATATATTCTTGAGTGGTCCTCCCGGCCTGGGAAAAACAACTCTTGCAGGAATAATGGCC
The DNA here is from genome assembly GCA_003641695.1 of Spirochaetota bacterium. Taxonomy (GTDB): domain Bacteria; phylum Spirochaetota; class Spirochaetia; order B11-G9; family B11-G9; genus B11-G9. The sequence continues at coordinate 3,188 of QNBL01000089.1, read as the reverse complement.
AACGAGATGGGCAGCGAGTTCAAAGTAACCTCGGCTCCGGCGCTGGATAAACCAAAGGATCTTGCAGGTATACTCACCACAATAACTGAAGGCAGTGTCTTTTTTATTGATGAGATTCACCGGCTCAAACCTGCAATAGAGGAGATGCTCTACATTGCCATGGAAGACTACGAGATAGACTGGATCATAGGACAGGGACCATCAGCAAGAACAATAAGGATTCCTATTCCCCGGTTCACGCTTATAGGAGCTACCACCAAAGCTGGTTCAGTAGCCAGCCCGCTATACAGCAGATTCGGTATTGCCGTGCGAATGGATTTCTACACCAACGAAGATATAGAAAGTATTATCAACCGTTCTGCCGGTATTCTCGATGTGAGTATTGAACAGCCGGCTGTCAAACTCCTGGCAGGCAGTTCCCGGGGGACTCCGAGAGTTGCAAACAGACTGCTTAGAAGAATGCGTGATTTTGCCCAGGTCCTGGGAAATGGAATCATAGATGCAGCTACCGTAAAAGATGGACTCAAGCGGCTCAAAATAGACAATTTTGGACTGGAGAAGCATGACAGGGAGATTTTGCGTACAATAATCATCCAGTATCAAGGCGGTCCTGTTGGTGCGGAAACCCTCGCCATATCTGTAGGGGAGGCAATAGAATCTCTGGAAGATTTTTATGAGCCCTACCTTATACAGAGAGGATTTATCACCCGGACACCAAGAGGCAGGATGGCGACTGAACTGGCATATAAACATCTAAATATCGACAGAGGATCAATTGAAAACCAATCAGTTCTATTTTGACCTTCCCCAGGAGCTGATAGCCCAAAAACCATCAGACAGAAGGGGTGAATCCAGGCTTATAGTTCTTGACCGCAGCAGCGGCAGATATACACATAGTACCATGCAAGCCTTTCCCGATTTTATCGATGAAAATACCCTTTTAGTTGTCAACAACTCCAGAGTACGAAAGGCAAGACTCTTCGGAACTTCAAAGACAGGAGGCAGGGTAGAGTTTCTGCTGGTGAAAAAAATTTCTGATACCAAATGGACAGCAATGGTATCAAAAAAGAAAAAACAGCATCCAGGTAAAAAATTTATCTTCCCCGGAGGTATTGCCGGGGAGATTGCAGAAGATCTTGGAGATCTTCGCTCTATTCAGTTCTCAGATACAGTTGATGATACCTATCTGGACAAGTTTGGTCACATTCCGCTGCCTCCGTACATAAAAAGGGAAGATAACAAAGAGGACTGGTCCAGATATCAGACAGTTTACGCTAAAAAAACAGGTTCTGCTGCAGCTCCCACTGCAGGGCTGCATTTTACCGACGAGATAATCAGTAAAATTAAAGAAAAAGGTATCGGGATTGTTCCGGTAACTCTCCATGTAGGGCTGGGAACCTTCATTCCGGTAAGGGCTGAAAACATTGAAGATCATAAAATGCATGAGGAAGAGTATGAAATTTCTTCGGAAACAGCGGAACAGATAAATACAGCCAAAAAAGCAGGGAAAAAGATACTTGCAGTAGGAACAACATCCACCAGAACCCTTGAATCCGCATGGACTCATGAAGGAATCAAGCCGGGCAGGGCGAGTACCGACCTTTTCATCTACCCGGGATATAAATTTAAAGTTGTTGATCAGATGCTGACTAACTTTCACACCCCTGACTCCAGTCTCATTATTCTGGTTTCCGCTTTTGCAGGAACTGAAAATATAAAAAAAGCCTACCAGGAGGCTGTGAGAAAGGGGTACCGATTCTTTTCATACGGTGATGCCATGTTTATCAGGTAACTAGTAGGTGTTTTCGTTCATGGCTTCGAAATCTGCCCTTACTTTCCTTAGGTGATCCAGATCATGGTTAAGGATTTCTCCGTAATCAAGTTCTCCGGTTCCTATCCGGACCCGTTCGTCCTCCCAGTTCTGGATACTTTCAAGAAAGTAATATTTTATCTTTTTTAATTTTTCTTCCCAGCTGTCAGCTTCATTCCAGTAGTAAAAAGCAAGTTTATAATAGTTTTCAGCTATTTCCAGGCTTTTAAGATTCTCCTCTTTCCAGGGAGCGTTGTAAAAATAGGCAACTCTTTTATCATAGGAAGCTGCCAGACGCCGATACAGATCTACCAGTTTAAGATTAACATGCATATAGAAAAGATATCTGTACCGTTCCCATTCGTCCTTGTTATCGATTCTTGTTATAGCATTGAGGGGATTAACGAAGGGCCTGGAGAGCGCTTGTTCCAGAAACCATATGTTACCGGTAAAATCCTCAGGATACTGATACAAATTCTGATGATACAGTTTGTAATACTCTTCAGCATAGAGAAGTTTATAAGAATACGCTGAATTTACAGCGGCAGTTACCAGAACAAAGAAAATTAATAACCTTTTCACCTTTACTATATCGGAACTCAGGTGATTTTACTCCAGACAATTTTCCCGAGTTCTTCGGGGGGGAGCGTACCGTCAAGAATATGTATTTTCATCTCCGACTCGCTGTATAGTTCAATTGCTCTGCGGTAATTTTCAGCTATATCTCTCTGTATGGATTTTTTTTCAAATATCTCGAGTTCATCCCGTTCTTCAAGACGGTTTTGACAGATTTCTTCCGGTACATCGAGATAAAACAGATGTTCAGGAACAGGGTAATCCATATTGAGCTTTAAAACATTTTCAAATCCATACCTCAAAGACTGATAAGCGAGAGAAGAGAACAGGTACCTGTCGGAAATAACTGTTTCCCCCCTTCTGCAGCGGGTAACAATACCTTCCTCCCGGTTATACAGATGTTCATTTCTGTCTGCAGCAAATAGCTTTGCAAGAGTTCCGGGAGCTGCATCTACATCCCCCCCGAGAACCCTTCGGATAACCTTTCCTATATAATTGGCAGTCGGTTCACATTCACTGCTGCATTTGATACCTTCTGTTTTAAATTTTTCCCTCAGCAATGCAGCCTGGGTTGTTGTACCGGCACCGTCAAGACCTTCGAAAACAATAAATCCTTTAATAACCGCAAAATCTTTTCTCATACCACTTAATTAACATAATAGATTGAAAAAATTCAATATAAGGGGTACTCTAAACCAGATATTAGAGAAAATTACAGATGAGGTTTTATTCTGCAACTCAGTAAATCTATTATTCATGGTATTCAGGTATCCTCGTTTCTTTTCCTGGTAATTGCTACCGT
>QNBL01000088.1 GCA_003641695.1 Spirochaetota bacterium | reverse complement strand
TTAGACTGTCAGAAAGAGAAGAATAGATTACTACAGTTGAGTGATGTGTATAAGCCGAGTGAAGGTAAGGATGTAGATGCAATAATGCCAGCGGATGTACGTAGTATGATAGACAAGGTAAGGATAGTTAATCCACCTACACATGAGAGGTACCTTGAGGAAGATTACGCTGAAGGACTAATAGCAGGAGCAGACAAGTAGAGCAGGTAAGAAACGAAACACCTTTCGTATTTGATAAGGAGATCGATGTGGTTCTTCATAGCATTGCACATGTAGTACAGAAACTATTCTCAAATAGATTATTGGCACCCGGCACCCTCCCCCAAACAAAACCGACATACTATAAAGATTACAGCACACACGGTTTGTTAAAAAAATCTAAGAAGAACTCCTCCCATGAAGTAAGAAGAGAGGATGCGGCGTTTTTAAAAATGATAAGTAATTTTTCTACACCGATGACAGATAAAGCGTTAAAGGAATATGCGTTAGAAGAGAATGAAATATTGAGAGGAGTTATAAATATGAGAGATGTAAAAATATTGGAAAATGGAGAGAAGGTATTTCAGCCAACAGAAGGAGAGTTTCTATTAGGACATCCTATATATGTAGAGGATGCGGCGTTTTTAAAAAGTATGGGAGAAAAAATGACATTAGTTGAATATGGGAAAATGAACGCAGGAGATGAAGATTTGAAATTGATAGCGGAAATTTTAAACGAGGATAGTATTTTTGTCAAAGATGCCTTACTTGACATGGAGTGGGTAGAATCACCTAATTCGGGGAAGAGAGATTATACAAATCCGGAAGAGTTTACAGGTGTGGCAACAGATAATAAAGATTCTTTTATAATTAATGGGGAAAAAATTGAGAGATTATAAGAAGTTGTTAAAGTCTGGGAATAAGGCACAGATGGAGAAGTTAAAAGCCCGGGAAAGCAAAGGGGAATTTTCGAAAGAATTATTGGACTTGTTATATTATTTAAGGGAAGAAGTATTGGAGCTTGAAAAAGAGGTAGTAGGGAAGAGAATGGATTTTGAGGCTTACGCAAAAATAAGGTTAGAGGCAGCGGATGTTGCGAATTATGCACATATGATAATAGGGGTATGTGAGGAGGAAATGTGAGGTGGTATAACTTAAATGGGAAATTGGTTGTTCTCCCGGAAGAGATGAAAATTCCTAAATTGTTTGAAAGAGTTGAGGATGTAACGGTTGGAGAGATTAAGACCGAAGATTTAACTGATGATGATAAGGAATATTTAAACAATGCAATGAATGGCTTGGTATATGGTTATGAAAGAGCTAAGGAAGAAGGGAAATGAACGAGAAATATTTGAATGATAATAAGAATATATTTTCCATGGATATACGCATAGATCAGAAGTTAATAGCTTTGGATCGAGTTCCTGGGCATAAAGCGGAAGAGCGGGAAATGAGACTGTATTATGAAACTTTTGCTAAAGCGGTCCAGGAAGAGAGGAGTAGATTTGAAACAGTGAGTGAGGATTCTGAGTTTAAGCATATTTTCACAAACCTATATGTATTCTCCAAGGAAGAATTGGAAATGTTTGTAGACCAGGAAATATTTACCAGAATTGATCAACTACAGCAGCAAGGTGACTTGTAAAATTTTAGCCGTGGGTTTCCCAGGGTAGCTGACATTGGAAACATCTGGCCCGGCATTTTTACGGCTGATGAGCTTTTGCGAAACACGAGAGTGTCCCGTGGAATCCTCCCTGCCGGGGAATAACTGAGGATCTAGGCTACCCACTACTTGAATTTTGCAGGAGGAGATGTGATGCATACATTAGGAAAGAAAAAATTGAATGCAGCTCGAAGGAAATATCCAGAACTTGAAATAATTAGTGGTTGGAGGAATCATGAGCTATTCCTGGAAACCAAAACACATACATATTACGAGAAAGAAGGAGAATTAATTATATGGAACCCTGGGAAATTGGAGAGGAATCTAACCTGGAAAGAAGAAACAGGGGAGGATTTTGTTTTATGAAAAAATTTTTCGGTGCAATAGCACGATATTTTGTTAAGCTGTTCGCAGCTCCGGAGAAATTATCTAATGAGAAAAAAGTTGACTTTATTATGAAATCATGGGATCGTTTAGACAGACATGCGAAGAGAAGGATAAAAACCAAATTAAGGAAGAAGGGGTATAACATATGAGGAATAGATTTTCGAAAAGATGTCAGTGTGAAATGACGGAACCTACAGTACAGATCGTACCGATGAGATATGGGTATCAGGTGGAAGTAACTGTGAAGTGTAAACATTGCGGGAAACCTTACCGGGAATTGGTAGGTAAAGGTGCAATGGTAAGTGATGTTGTAAAAGCGGAGACTAAAGAAGTTGTAAAGCCTACTGTAAAAAAGAAAAAGGTAGAACAGGTTACTTCAAAAAAACCGACTATAGCTTCAAGAGAAGAAGTAGGTGAACCTATGAGTTTTGGGGAAAAGATGAAAATTGCCAAAGCTAAGAAAAAAGCGGAAATGAAGAAAGCAGAATAGTGACAAGACAAGAGACGAACGAGTATTACGATAAAACTATAAAGAAAGCTCAGAAACATGGAGACGAAGCGTTAAGACTGGTCATGAGAGAGTTATGCTTGCATGACCGGTTCTTTTTATTTACCAGAGTTCTTAAAAGGAAAGATGGTGATAACGATTGGGTTTTTGCCAGGGCAAGAGAAGTTGAAGCTGACCCTGATTCAAGACTTGATTTATGGGCACGTGAACATTATAAAAGTTCTCTCATTACATTTGCAGGATCTATACAGGAGATTATAAAGGATCCAAATATAACAATAGGAATTTTCAGTTTTAATAGACCAATCGCTAAAGCGTTTTTGAAAATGATCATGAAAGAGTTAGAGTCAAACGAAACTTTGAAATGGTTATTCCCAGAAATTCTTTGGAGCAATCCGAAAAAGGATTCAAAGAAGTATGGTTTTTCCTGGTCTGCAGATTCAGGAATTACTGTCAAAAGAGAGAGTAATCCTAATGAACAAACAGTAGAAGCCTGGGGTGTAATTGATGCACAGCCGACTTCCAAACACTTTGTTTTAAGAATTTACAATGATATTGTCACAGACAAAACTGTTTTAACTCAAGCTATGAGAGATAAGGCTACAGCTGGTTGGGCTTTATCTCAGAACCTTGGAAGGATAGGTGGAAGGCAATGGTATGAGGGGACGATTTATCATCCGTATGATACATACGATGTAATCAGGAAATCCGGGGAAGTAAAACCACGTATTTATGCAGCAACCGAGGATGGGACAGCTACAGGCAAGCCAGTGTTCATGACAAAGGAAGCATTGGCTTCTAAGTACAAAATGATGGGGCCTTATATATTTGCAGCTCAAATGTTACTTGACCCTCTCCAGGAAGATAAACAGGGTTTTGATGAAAAGTGGATGAAATATTGGCCAGCACAAATCTTTAAAAACCTCAATATCGCCATTTTCTGTGATCCAGCTTCAAAGAAAGGGAAGCTGAATGATTATACAGTATTCTTTGTTGTAGGTTATGGACCAGATAAAAATTTCTATATTGTGGATATGATCCGGGATAAGATGAATTTGACAGAGAGAGCGACAACATTGTTTAATCTCCACCAGAAATACGAACCATCTTTCGTAGGATACGAGCAATCTGCCATGATGAACGATATGGAGCATTTTCAGTATGTCATGAATGAGCACAATTACCGGTTTCACATAACAGAACTAAGAGAGTCCGGGAACAAGATAGCAAGGATACAATCCCTGGTACCGCAATTCGAGCAAGGGAGGATGTTTTTTCCGGAGGAACTATGGTATACTAACTGGGAACATAAACATGAGAACCTTGTGAGAATATTTATAGAGCAGGAATTTGCGATATTTCCATTTATTGAGCATGATGATATGCTTGATTGCCTGGCCAAGATCAATCACAAAGATGTGTTCATGCCTTTTCCAGACGGTGATGTTGTTAAACTTTATATCGAAGAAAAAGATGAATACGCTAATGATGAAGAGGAGTTTGACGTATATGCCTGCTGAGAGATTGCCAAAGATTGCAGACAGAATCCGATTGATCAAGGATTATGAGAGTAAGAATTCATTAAGAGCAGCTGGAAAATATTTGACAGATCTTGCTTTGAGGCATATTGTAGAGTATATAATAGAGTTGGAGGATAATAATGGGAGTAAGACCGAACAAGGCAAAAGATAAATTAGTTAGATTTATTATGGAAAAACTTGGTATTGGGGAAGAAGATGCTGTTAGGGCTGCAGCTGAATACGAAAGTTATGATATCGAAGTTGGGAGTGATGATAAATCTTTAAGCAGGATGGAGCAACGTCAGGCTGTAGTAGATAAAAACAGAATTTTTGCAGCTCAACGAGGAAGAGAAAACATGGCCCCTGAAAATCAACCAGCATCACAGGAAGCTGGATCTTTTGCTTCGCAGAGTTCCAGTGAAACAAAAGACATCAAAGGAAAGAGTGTAGATTATCTAAGTGAATTCACAAACCCTGAAGGCGGAATGATAAACCCGGAAAATCTTACAGAGAATGAAATGAATATAACCCTTGAGAGGCTTGGAAAGAAAGCAGATTCTGCAGAGGCTATTAGGACCGAATACAAGAAAATGTGGGATCTGGCTTTTAAGCTAAACGAAGCAAATAAGAGGTAAATCATGGGTGCTGATATGAAAGCCTTGAATAAAAGGCATGAGAAGTTGAAGGAAGATAACAAGAAACAGCACGATACCTGGGAGTCAATTGCTAAATATTTCAATCCCAGTTTATCTTTGTTATTTGCAAAAGAAGATACAGACGAAGAAGAATATGCAAAAGATGTATTTGACACAACTGGTATCGAGTCTGCAAATACAATGGCTGATGGTATTGTTGGTAATTCCATATCTAAAAGTATCCCTTGGGTGGGTATGTATGCCTTGGACCCGGAAGTAAATAAAAAGAAAGTGATTCAGAGTTTTTTCCAGAAAGTTAATTATGTTCTTTTAGGTGCTTTGGCAAGGAGTAATTTTTACAATGTGATTTCTTCATATACAAAAATGGGTGTCACAATTGCGACCGCAACTATGTATGTTGAAGAAGATGAACGTAATGGGAATTGTATTTTCAATTTAAGGCATCCGACCGAAACTTATATTGACCAGGATTGGTATGGGAATGTAGACACAATATATAGGGATATCCGAATAGGAGCAAGAGCCGCAGCAAACTATTTCATCAAGGAAAAATCTTCATTATCACCTAAGTTACTTAAAATGGCAGAAGAGTCACCTTTCGAGAGAGTTTCTATCAGACATGCTGTATTTCCAGCGAAAGATGAATGGTTTAAATTTCCCGGGGTTACCGGAAATGTAGCATCTGTATATTGGGAAGCTGATGCAAAAGATATAATCAGAGCTGGTGGATTTGATAGTTTCCCATTTGTTACATGGAGATATCGTATTGAGGGAAGTGAGAAGTATGGTCGAGGCCCTTCTCATGATGCTTTACCGGATGCAAAAGGGTTAAATGCTATGGCAAAAACCTTACTGCAGGCAGCTCATAAAGCAGCGAATCCTCCATTAAATATTCCATCAGAAATGAAGAATAATCTCCGGAATAAACCTGGTGGAGCCAACTATTACCAGGATCCGGGTAGAATTGTAATGCCGTGGAATGTAGCAACTAATTATCCTGTTGGTGTAGATCAATGGGATCGTAAAAAGAAACAAGTTCAGGCACCTTTCTATATTGATAACTGGAAAATGCTTTCACAACTAACTCAGCGTATGACAGCTATTGAGGTTTCAGAAAGAAAGGGTGAGCAATCAGCTCTAATTTCCACTCCTTTAGGTAAGTATGAGTCAGAAGCCCTGGACAATATGTTGTTCAAAGTGTTTGAGATTGAAATGAAGAACGGTAATATGCCTGATATTCCAAATGAGTTGGCCGGTGATGTAGGTTGGGAATATAATGGAGTCCTGGCACAAACTCAGAAGAGGACTTTACTTAATAATGGTGCAAGAGCGACTATGGCCGAAATGGAGAATATAATGAAGATTTCTCCGGAAGCAGCTATGGTTTTTAACTGGCCTAATACTATCAGGGAAATAGCTCTGAATAACGGTTTCCCAGCAGATAATCTTTATTCTGAACAAGAAGTACAGAAACAGAAAGAAGAGGCTATGGCAGCCCAGCAGCAGCAACAGAAAGTCGATCAGATGGAACAGGTTGGTAAAGCAATGGGTGGAGCTAATCAGCCTATAGATCCAGAAAGTGCTATGGCAGGGATGATGCAATGATAAGTTGGCATAAAAAACCACAATTAACAGAAGAACAGGAAGAATTTCTGGAAGCAGATTTTGTCGAAGTATTTACTACGCCAATAGGGCAGAGAGTCCTTGGGAAAATATTAACAGACTTGCATTTTTTCAGTAGATGTGAGGGTGAGGAAGAAGTTGCTTTAAATAATTATGCAAAGCAATTGCTTTCTTACTTTGGAGAATGGGATGTAGGTTCAGAAGAACTTATAATAAATAGATTAATGAGGAGAGATAATGTTACCTGAAACCCATACGGAAGTAACGGAAACGACAGAAAGTACAGAAGAAACTGGAGAAGTCCAGGAAACTGTTTCACAAGAAACAGAGTTGCCAAAATGGATGGCACAAAATGCAGGAGATAACAAGACTAACGAAAGGTTATCCGGGTTCAAAACAATAGATGAAGTATCTAATGCTTACCTGAAATCTGCAGATGAATTAGCAGCATTGAAAGAAGGAAAGGTGTTTGTTCCTGGAGAAGATGCTACAGATGAAGAAAAAAAGGCTTTTTTAACAAGTATTGGGGTTCCTGAAGAATCTAGTATGTATAAAAAAGTTGACAGTACCCTACCAGAGGGTGTAGGATTTACAGAGGATCAGTTTAACAGCCTTAGAGAAATGGCTTTCACTGCTGGCTGGACAGAGAAACAGTTTTCTGCTTACCAGGAATGGTCAGATAAAGAGACTTTAGCTGCAAGAGAGAACTATTCTGCAGTATTAACAAAAGGCAAAGCTGAAGCAGAAAAAAGGATGAAGGAAGATTGGGGTAGTGATTATGATACCAATCTTAGATATATGCAGAAGGGAGTAAAAGAATTCGGTGGTGATGATTTCTTAAATAAATTGGGTGCAGCCGGGAATGTCCCGGAAGTAATAAACTTTCTCGTTGAGAAAGGTCGTTCAGGAAAGAACGACACATTTTTGGATGGGGATTTAGATAACAAAACAACGTTACCTAAAAATCAAATCTCTTATCCATCAATGAAAGGTATGTAAGACCAGACATATTTGATCTAATAACCAGCAGGAAGTTGGATTGATGTAAACGGAATTGCTCTAAAATAATATAGGAGTAATAGATGGCAGACATTACATCAGCAAATCCAACTCTGTTGGATTTAATTAAACAGCTTCATGATGATGAATTTTTACCAGTTATCGATACATTGGTAGAAGAATTTGAAGCTCTCGAAGATATGGTATGGGTGCAGGCTAATGGCCTAACAAAGCACACATATATGCAGACACTGAATGAACCAGCAGGTACTTGGACATCCATCAATGATGATGTTCCGGACGAAAGAGCTCAGTTCAAACAGCTTGTAGAAGAGATGGCATTCCTGGAATCTTATTCCAGAGTAGATGATCGTCTCGTAAGAATTTCTAAAAACAAACAGAAATTTCGTTCAAACCAGGATGGTAGATTTATCTCCGGTCTTGGAAAAAGCTTTGCTTCGGCTTTTATAAATGAGTTGACTGATGGTAAGAGTTTTATCGGCCTACGTGGTAGATTAAACGCTCTTGCTCATGATTCTGTTTATAATGTGGCAGAGTCAGCAAATTTTACTTCATTGTATCTAATGCAGTGGGGCGAAAATAAATGCCATATGATCTATCCTGGCGAATGGAAACATGGACTTGCAAAAGAAGATCTTGGTAAAAAACTTATTACCAGTACAAACGGTTCCAAACAGATGTGGGTTTCTCACTATGAGTTAGCCGCTGGCATGGTAGTAAATGATGAGAAGTATTATGCAAGAATTGCTAATATCGATTCTACTCAGGATATTGATACTGGTACTGTTGCAGTTACAGATAAGCTAATTGAAGCTTTGAACAACATGCCTTCTCGTGGTAAAGGTGCAGTAATTTATGCAGACAAACCAATGCTTACACAGTTTGACATATCTGTTAAAGATAAAGCCAATGTGAATCTAAGCATTTCTGATGCATTTGGTCGTCCAGTTACAACTTTCTTAGGTCATCCAATTAAATTGGTTGAACAGATTGGTAACGGTGGCGAAGCGTTAGTAAGTTAGGGGAGGGAAAATATGTTATTTGATGTTAAAAATATGTTTTGTCACAACGAAGATTGTCAGGATGGAACAGCGTCTCCAACAATCATAGCTGGTGATACAGTTGATATCGGCGATGCTGGTATGAATCTCGGAAAAGGTGAACCGGTTTTTGTAGGTATAATCATCAATGAAGATGTTGCTGGTGGTACATCTATACAGTTCCAGTTAAATCATTGTGCTACTGCAGGCGGTTCTTATACAGAACTTGCGATAATGCCAGCTATTCCAGTGGCAGAGGCTACTGCAGGGAAAGAAGTAAAAATCCCTGTACCTGAAGGTGCTTTGCAGCATATAGCTTTAAGCTCAATTGGTGTTGGTACAAACACTACTGGACAAATCACAGCAGGATTTGTTATGTAAATTATAGGGGTGGGGAAACTCACCCCTATTTTAAATACGAAAGGTGTTTCGTTTCTTGGGGGATCAATGGCTAATAGATTAGAAATAATAAATATGGCATTACTGTATATAGGCGAGGAAATGATTGCTGATGGTGATGAATCAAAAACCAGTGATGTTGCAAATCAATTTATTGGTCTTTGCTTAGAAACGGCACTTGCTGAACATGATTGGAACTTTGCATTACGCAGAAAGAGTTTGTCTTACGAAGTTGATGGAGAAGGAGTAGCTGTAGAACCTACTTTTGGTTACAGTTTTAGATATTTACTCCCATCCGATTATA